>JAVEVM010000284.1:0-5438 GCA_034005055.1 Desulforhabdus sp.
CAGTGCTCCAAAGCCAGTTCAATCAAGCGGTCCAGCAGAGCGGAAAAGGAGACGCCCGCAGCAGCAGCAGCCTGGGGGAAAAGGCTTGTCTGAGTCATGCCGGGAATGGTATTCGTTTCCAACACATAAATTTCATCTTCGGAAACGATCATATCCGTTCGGCTGTAGCCCCTGCAGTGCAAAGCTTGATGGGCTCGTTTAGCAATCTCCTGAGCTTTTTGCGTGAGCTCTGAAGAGATTCGAGCCGGGCAGATTTCCTTGGTGGCTCCCGGCTGATACTTGGCCTTATAGTCAAAGAATTCATATTCTTCCCCAGGGATAATCTCGATCAAAGGCAGAGCCTGCAAGGTATCATTGCCGAGAACGGCACCGGTGATTTCAGTTCCGCGGATGTATTTTTCCAGCAAACATAGCCGATCGTATTGCCAACCTTGCTCCAGCGCTGCAGACAATTGAGCGGCCTCGCGCACTATGCTGAGACCGATGCTCGATCCCTCATGTTCAGGCTTTACCACCAGTGGCAGGCCCAGGGATTTCACAATATCTTCAACACTAAATGCCCTGGATCGGTCAATTATTGCGTAAGGGGCAACGGGTATTCCTGCCTCAATATAAAGCTGTTTGCTCAGGATCTTATTCATAGCAAGGGCGCTCCCTAAAACCCCGCTGCCCTGATAGGGAATGCCAAGCAATTCCAGCAAACCTTGCACCGTTCCGTCTTCGCCCAAACGGCCGTGTAAAATGATCAGCGCTACGTCGATTTTGTCGGCATCTTGTGCCAAGCGTGCCAGATCGTTACGCGGATCATAACGGAATATCTCATAGCGGTTTTTGTCCAGAGCTTGATAGACCTGCTCGCCACTTTTGAGTGAAACCTCGCGCTCCGCAGATTTTCCTCCTGCGAGCAGTGCGACCCTCAGTTTTGAGTTGCCCATGCTAAACCTCCCCTCCGTTGTCCCCCGCGATCCGCACAGAGAGCTGCATTAGCTCCCGTGCATCAGGCTTGATCGTGAGGTGTTCAAAGATTCTTTGTTCCAAGAGCGAATATTGGTGGAACTTTTGCCGCAGCTGAACCTCATGTTTGGGTGACTTGGCATATCGGTCAATCAGGTCGACAAAACGCTCTTGTAAAGTAACTATCTGGTCATGCTTTACTCGCTTATCCGCATAGTTGACCATGAGTGATTCAGTGATGGGTCCGTTCAGGCGTATAAGATCCAAGCTTACGTGATCTTGAACAATTGATGCGAGTCGCAAAAAACCCCAATCATGAACCAATTTAGCTCCCAACCTTTCGTGCCTGCCGCCTGAGAATAGGCTCTGTGCCTTCGCTATGTCATGCAGCAATCCGCCTGCTTCTACCAGAGAAAGATTCAATTTTGCGCCATTTCGATTCAACAGTTTGCTCAAGAACAGCGCGGTTTCCGTCACCAGTATGCTGTGCCTTTGGATGTTCAAGGGCATTCGAGCCCGCTTCATCAAAACCAAACACTCGCTGCGAGTCGGTATGGCCATAGTATCCTTATCATCCCTCGAGATTGGTCTATAAGAGCCGCAGGATTAAATTATACTCATATTGGAGAAAATTGCACAAGAGCGGCTGACAGTCTAGCAAGCGATTGGCGTTTCGATCAGCAAGATTGTCGAGCTTTTGTTTTTCATTTGACCATTGAAAAAATCCGATCAGCGGCAATATTATCATTGCAAAGCAACAGGATAGCGCAAAGCTCTATGGAGCTTTCACAGAGGTGTGGTCTGATGTTTTCTGGCTGAAATGAATTTATGCGAAAACCTGAGAAAATCAAAGATTGAGATATCGAGCTTCGGAGAACAACAGGCGCGATAGGGACCAACTTTCTGATATAGCTTTGTAAACAATTTATTTGAATTAATTCTGCAGTTTCAATTAGTTACCTGCATGTTTCGGCTAACATCAGCTTATCTAAACAGATTTTCGCTGCAAACCAATTGCGACATTCCAGCCCAAATATCAGCAGATCACCTTTGACCGGGTCGGATTTACCGACTAAAAGTGTGGCCACCGAACAGGGGGTTGAGCTTATCCGTCTGAATGCATCTTGTGCACGTTCTTTTCGCAATTTCTTTGATCTGTGATCCTACATTTCTGTTGGTGCGGTTAATACTAGTTGAAAGATGTCGATTTAACGTAAGTTAAATCTGGTCTTGCGAGTCGAAAGTTGCAGGAGGGGTTGTGTTATGGGAGAGGAATGGCAGACGATTAAGACTGAATTAAAAAAGAGTCTTTCCAAGGGTCAATACGATCTTTGGGTATCCACCATTGAATTTCTTGGACAAAAAGAAGAACAACTCATCCTCGGGTGTCGTAACAAGCTCCACATAGAATGGCTGCGAGAGAAACTCGAACCTAAAATGCTTGCCATTTGTCGCAAGTTCCTCCCGCAGATAGCCAGAATCGAATATCGACTGGTTTCCACGAGCCAGCTTGAGACCTGTCCGGTAGATCAGCCGCACGATTTTCCCGTCCAGGTGAACTTTCACGAGCTGATCAGGCGCCCAGGAGCTTCATTCAATCCTCGGTTCACCTTTGACCATTTTGTTGTCGGGCAGTGCAATCAGTTTGCCTATGCGGCTTCAATGGCCATGGCGAGCGGGCAGCAGTTTTATAATCAGTCGATCTATCTTCTGTCCGAGACAGGGCTTGGCAAGAGCCATCTGTCACATGCCATTGGCAACCACCTGGTCAGCAAAAAACCGGAGCTTAGAGTACACTACGTCACCACCGAGCAATTTGCCAATGAGATGATTTACGCTCTCAAGAACGATAAGATAGAAGCTTTCAAAAACAAATTTCGATCAGGCTGTGACGTTCTGCTGTTGGAGAGAATAGAGTTTTTAAGCGGTAAGGAAAAAATCCAAAATGAGCTGATTTATACCTTGGATGAGCTCCTGGATCGGGGCAAGAAGATCCTTTGCACCGGCAGCACTTATCCCAAGGATATTCCGAGACTCAACAATGAATTGAAATCCAGACTGGGCGGTCTGCTCGTGGCACCGATTGAACGCCCGGACTTCAAAACGAGAATGGAGATTATCAAACGCAAGGCTCAGACCGAAAATATTCGGCTGCCAATGGAAATAGTAGAGTTCTTAGCCGACCGAATCAGTGGCGATGTGCGTCAGTTGGAAAGCTGTCTGGTGGGGCTGATCGCTAAGACCAATATTCTGGGAGTCCCTATTACGCTGCGTTGCGCGCAGGAAATCACACAAACCATGTTGGATCGGCTCCCTAAAATCACCATCGATCATGTACAGCAGGTTGTGTGCGACAGCTATCAGGTAACTTTGACTGATCTGCAATCGCCCTCGCGTCGCAAAGAATTAGCCAAAGCCAGGAAAATCGCCATGTATCTGTGCCGCCAATACACTTCGGAGTCCTTGTCCGCCATCGGGAAATCTTTTAATCGAAGTCACAGTTCGGTTTTGTACGCGGTTAACGGATTGAATAAAGAAATGGTGGAAAAAAACAGCAAGTTAAAACGCCAGGTCGAATATATCAGCCGCCGTCTGGAAACCAGTTGCCTTTCCTCCTAGCCAGAAAACACAATCGCCCCCCGCCTGGTAATGCTAAAGAATCGTTTCCGCCGCTTCTCCCTTTTTCAAGGGAAACAAACGTTCGGCAGTGAGCAGCCGTTGCCTAACTCTGGTCATTGATCTTTTCTCTTAAGACTCCGGAACATTTGAAAGTGATTACCTTTCGAGAGGATAGCATAATTGGGTCGCCGGTCTGAGGATTGCGGCCACGTCGTTGGTTTTTGTCTTTAACACTGAATTTGCCGAAACCGCTGATCAGTACATCTTCACCTTGTTCCAGGGACTGCTTGATTATTTCAAACAAAGTCTCAATGATGTGTGCGGATTCAGTCTTGGTGAAAATATTTTTTGCAAACAGATTCTCTACTATATGAGCCTTCGTTAAAGTCATACAACCTCTCCTTCTTGTCCGGGAGTTGCACCGGCGAAGCTGAGCAAGACAGTACCTTCCAATATCAAAAGAGCGTCATCTCAATAGCCTACTTAATAGATAATTTACTGTTTTTCAACAAAAAAATAGGGGTTCCGCAAACGCTGGGAACCCCTTTTACTGCAAAATTGGTGGCGGTGCAGGGATTTGAACCCCGGACACTGCGGATATGAGCCGCATGCTCTGACCTACTGAGCTACACCGCCGGGAGCACAGGGGAATCTATAAAAAAACCTGCTCATAGTCAACCCCAATTTGCTCCTGTGCGGTCGTCAATGCGCAGGGGTTCGGTTCTGCCCGGGATTGCGATTGACAAAGAAAGGTCTTTCAGTTAAATGTGGATTACCGCATACGCTGAAGATTTTTTCTGTCTTTTGAGGTGGTTAGAAGGGATTGGGAGGCGATCTTAAGCGATACCCCGATCAAGTTTTCAGCATGAATTTTAGATTGAAGCGGCGACGACATCCGGCGCCAAGGAGAGACCATATTGAGTAGTCACCCGCTTTACGAGATAAAAATCATGACCGATTTCGCAGCGGCTCACAATCTAAGGAATTTTCGCGGCAAGTGTGAAAATCTCCATGGCCACAACTGGACAATCGAAGTTGTACTGCGCGGACATCGGCTGAATGAGAGTGGCATCTTAGTGGACTTCGCAGAAGTTAAACAATTCACGCGAACGATTCTTGCGGAACTGGACCATAATTATTTGAACGATCTGCCCTTTTTCAAAGAACAAAATCCGTCTTCGGAAAATATAGCCCGCTTCATATTCGAGCGGCTTGCAGAGAGGCTGAATAGCGAGGATCGATGGTTATACCGGGTGACAGCCTGGGAATCAGCGGATGCTTGTGCAACTTTCATGTATGATGGTTACGGCCGACCAGCCGGGCCCGTGAAGGAGCGAGAACAATGAGATATGTCAGTGAGAAGGCCGGGGATGTGCGAATGCGCTCTGCTATGATGAAGCATCAGGGGTATATATTCATCGTGTCTTTGATTGTTCTCGTTCTGCTCTATGGCAACACAAGCTGGGCTCTGCAGCGGCACACCCTGATGCCCGAACAACCGACAGCAGAGCATACAGGGACAAGCGAGCACAATGAAGCGGCTGCGCCTGTC
Organism: Desulforhabdus sp.; assembly: GCA_034005055.1. Lineage (GTDB taxonomy): Bacteria > Desulfobacterota > Syntrophobacteria > Syntrophobacterales > Syntrophobacteraceae > Desulfoferrobacter. The sequence goes on from JAVEVM010000284.1 coordinate 5,126, forward strand.
GAGACTAATTCGGACAAAGCTGCAGCAGAGCACAAGTCCTCTCCTGCTCAGCCTTCTGCGGGCGAAGGTCATGCTCCGGAAGGGAAGCCTCTCGAGACTCCGCATTTACCGGCCAGTGGCTCCGAGCCGCACGCAACCGCGTCGGCACCTGGAGCTCCGGTGCCTGTACCGAAAGGTGAGGGGGAACACGCAGCTGCACCCACTCTCCCCGAAGGCCTTCCAGAGCATGAGGAGGAGGACGGGCACGCAGAGCACGGAGCTGCCCTGCCACAGATTTCGCCTACGCCCGGAGTTACTTTTGTACAGACCATGG
>JAVEVM010000285.1:0-5434 GCA_034005055.1 Desulforhabdus sp.
TCCGGAGAACCTGGGAATGGAAGAGACAGAATTGAATGAGAGTGTCATTTGGGCTCTGCAGACCCTTGACCTTCTGGAACTGGCTGATAAGCCCTGTCATTCGCTATCCGGGGGTGAAAAACGCCGACTTGCCATCGCTGGAGTTCTGGCAATGCGGCCACAAATCCTCATTTTCGACGAGCCCTTCGCAAACCTCGATTATTCGGGTGTCCGCCAAACTCTGCAACAAATCGTCTCCTTTCACCAGAAAGGCCACACGGTGATTGTAACCACCCACGATGTGGAAAAAGTCATCGCCCACGTCGATCGGGTCGCCATCCTTTATGAGGGTGAGCTTAAGGCGCTCGGTTCGCCGGAGGTAACTGTCGGCGAGCTGGAAAAGTATCGAATTCGTCCCCCCTGCTCCAGCCTGTTGGGAGGGAAGCCTCTTTCATGGCTCACAACCTGATACTACATTACTCTCCAGGCGTCTCCGTGCTTCATCGGTGGGATACCCGCTGCAAAATGGGCGCACTGACAATTGTGACTTTGTCATTATTCCACATGAACGAACCGGCACTCGTTCTCTTTTCAGGCTTGTTCGTCGCATCCTCGCTGGCAGCCCGGCTTCGGTGGAATTCCCTTCTGCAGAGCGCAAAGCCCTGGTTGATATTCTTAATCGCTGTTTTCCTGATACAAGCTTTCTTAAACCAGCCTTCACTGCTGTTTTGGGAATCTCGGTGGTCCCTCAGCTTCGATGCCGTCCGGGCGGCTGCGATCGTCTGCTGGCGTATGGCGTTAATGCTTTGTTACGCTATTTTGTTTACATCGGTCACCAGGCCACGGGAAATGCAGGACGCATTAACCTGGTTTTTGCAGCCTCTGCCCTTCATTCCGGCACGCCGCATTGCAGTGATGATCAATATGACCATCCGCTTCTTTCCTGTTGTGCTGGACCAAGCTCAGGAAATCCAAATGGCTATAAAGTCCCGCCTTGGAAGCCAGTCTGGAAAGCCCCTGAGACGCCTCAAATACTATATCCTGCCTCTATTCCGTCGCTCATTCATTCATTCTGACGAGATCGCCCTGGCTCTGGCGGCAAGAGGCTATCGTGAAGACCTGCCGCTGCGGATGCCAAAAGCATCATTACATCACGTTTTGGCTTTGAGCGTTGTAGCTCTGCTTGCGCTGCTGGCCATTTTTGAGGCTACCCTTTGGGCGCACTTCCTTATCTGAAGCGAGCTAGCTCATGGTGCGTTGCTTAGGGAGAGCTTTTTGAGATCCTCTTGCGTCCGCTGCATCAGCTCGGCTTCGACGTCAACCAGCCTTACAGCAGATTCTTCTCCCTGTTCAACCCAAATACTTGCAGATTTAGAATCTTCCTTCAAGGGCTTGTTCCAGATGATAGACGCCAGTTTGTTATCGCCTCCATAAAAATCCACGCGACCATAGGGCCAGGACGGAACACTAGCGGGTGGATTCACTTCTTCAACGTATTCAGCCTCGACCAAATCATAGAGAAGCGAGCTCACTTGCCATGACTCATTCAGCTCTTTGGGCTGACCTTCATCTGTGGCGGCCCATCCCCACTTGTTTTCTTCCAATCGAGCGACATGTCCCTCTTGATCATCCAGTTTCCACTTAACTGCCGTTATATCCCCGGTCTTCAAACTGATGATGGAACGATCCTGCAAGGACCGAATACTCTTTGGCAGCTCCCGCAGAATATCAGCAGAAACAAGCACTATACCTGAGATTTCGGAACTGACAGCTGGTACCTCTTTCCCATCGTCGGTCTTCTTGCCCAATGTTAACTGAGCCGAGCGATCTTTCTGCAATTGCAAATTAACGGTTACTTGCGGTGTATCCAGTCGATTCTCTGTTGAGGTCGCAGCTTGATTCTCGATAAACTTCTGAGCTCTCAGCCAACGTAGCTGATCCAGAACATTTCCAACTTTAATGTCTTTTATGTCGACCTTGGGATGATCCGGCGAGCTCCACTTCCCCTGCTCGTTGCGCTGAACGAAGACTTCAGGTTCATTCTCCCATTTCACTCTCATGCTGTTTATCTCACGGGGTTCAAAGGTAAACAGCTCGCGCCTTCTGAGCTCATCCAGGCCTTTGTTCAAAACCCCCCATATCCCTTCAGATACCGTAAAGACATCGTCTTGTCCGATAACCATCGCATAGTAAGCTTCCCCAGTCGGATTTTTATCACCCAGCAGCAGTTCCAACGACTGATCTCGCTGCTGAATTCTCATTCTTAGTGCCGGACTGGCAAGGCCAAAGGATTTGAGCTCTTTGGACTTGTCGGTTATGCTGCGCTCCCTCTGCAGCGCTGCCAAGGTATTGAGCAGTCCCTCCAAACTCGCCTGATCCACGTCACAGCTGATGGGCTCGGTTATCTTCCAGCCCCCATTTTTGTTCAGGCGAACTCTCTTTTTATCTTTGGATTCAATTTGAAGAGCCTCAACATCAGCCGCCGCAAAATGAAAAACCCTTTTCGATTCTCTTTCAGCCGCTTGCTTCTGCTCTTTTCGCACCACTTCAAAATAATAATAGTAGCCACCAAGCAACAGTAACACGATGAGATATATGATCGAATTACGCCATTTCATCGCTGCGACCTCCGAACGCGATAAACCCCGAAGGCGACCAGCAGCAAAGCGAGCGGCACCAAAATCAGGACGGTCCAGAGCAGAATCTGGGCCTGGCTCTGGCTGAGCATAACCGGTTGCCCCCCTCTGTGTCGCCGCTCGATGGTAATAAGGTTTTCCTCTTCAGCGAGGAAGTTCATTATGTTCAAGAAGAAATCACCGTTACCGGAAAGTCCGAAATGGGAATTATTAATAAAATCGGAATCTCCAGCAACGAGCAAATACGACTTCTGTGGTTTGACTCCGAGCGCCTTTGCAGGCGATTTATTCTCACCGGTTGGAGGAGTATCCGAAGCTTCGCCGGCTTCTTCTTCATCAAGATCAATTTCAGCCAGGACCATCAAGGGGACGGGACCCGCCCTATCGCTTTTTTCATCAAAACTCGCCTCTCCCTGCTGCAAGAGCTTTAAATCTGTTTCTGCCCAGGCGTTTGCAGAAGTAGCAGCCAACACCTCCACCTGAATCCCCTCGGGCAATTCATCCAGGGGCCGGACCGAGCGAGCCTCCGAATAAAAGGTAGCAACATTGAAGTTCTCAGTGATCCGATGCAAACCGTACTCGGTTACCACCGGCAGCAGATAGCTTCCCCCAAATACTCTGCTCAGCTTATCAATGACTATGTCGTCCGCGAGCCCTATACCATATTCCTGCAGGAATTCCGTAAAACCCGCATTTACATCGGGATCAATAAAGATCACCAGTTTTCCTCCTCTTTCGAGGTATGCCTTGAGAGCCGTTATTTCCGAATCGAAAAGGGGCTTCTGGGGACCGGCAATGATCAGAGCAGCAGCGTCTTCCGGCACGTGCTCATGCTGCAGCAGGTTCAATTCTTCGACTTCGTAGTTCTCCTTTTGTAGAGCAGATTTGGCTGTGGAATAGCCGTTCTTGTCCAATTTGTCCAAAGATTGTTCGCCGTGCCCAATAAGAAAGTAGAGCTTCTTTTGCTTCTCGCGGGTCAGCTTTAAGATCGCATTGGTGAGGGACTCTTCATCTGCACTGAGCAAGGTTTGTCTCTTTCCGTGACTCTCCAGGACCAGAGTACCGTAGGAACGGACTTCATATTTTCGAGCTTTTTCCGGTTCTCTGTCGGGATCGATAAACTCGTAGCTGAGCTGGCCGCTGTGATATTTGTAAGTCTCCAGCAGGTCTCTGGCCTCCACCCCCTCAGATTGAGCGGTTGCGTAAAAAGCGCTTATTTCAATAGGTTCCTTGATTGATTTTAGGATATTGCGCGTCTGTTCCGAAAGCGTGTATGCTCCTGATTCTGTCAAGTCCATACGCCATGGATGCTGCTCGGAAATAAGCGCGACAAGGACCAAAATACCGAGAAAGACGATTGTTGAAATGACTGTGTTCGATCCGTATGACCAGAGCCGACTTCGATGTTTCCGTACTGGCATGGAATGCTCCTTCCTCCTCTCCCCTTGTCTTCTCAGCTTTTCCATCGATAAGATTCCAACTGTCGCAATGTCAGGAATAAGAAAAAAGTTATAAAGAGGAGATAATAGAGGATATCGCGAGAGTCCAACACGCCTTTGGCGAAACTATCAAGATGTTGAATTACGGACACGTACTCGATCAATGATGCCAATGCAGGCGCTACCAGCGGCTTGGTCCAGCCAATAACCCAAAACATCAGCAAAGCACCGAACGAGAGGACGGCAGCGATAATTTGATTCTGCGTCAGTGAAGAAGTGAAAACGCCAAGTGACAAAAAAGAGCTGCCGAGCAAAAGTATTCCTGCATAGCCGCAAAATACCATACTCCAATTGAGACCTGAAAACGAATGAAGTACCAGGATGCCCGGCAGGGTGCCCATTAGAATGATTGCCAATGCCGTCACTACCGCAGCGAATTTGGCCAATAACGTAGAGCGATCGGTAACCGGGAAAGTAAAGACCAGCTCCAAAGTGCCGGTCTTGCGTTCTTCAGCATATAGGCGCATCGTCATCAATGGAGAAAGCAGCAACAGAATGATGCCCAAATCCAGAAAAAAAGGGCGTAAAACTCTATGTTCAAGATTCAGCTCGTCGGCCATCATTGGATTCTGGCTGGCCTGAAAGCTCAGTAGATTATAAAAAGCAACGGTGTTGTAGAAGAAGTAACCTGCAATTATTAGAAAAGTAAGCGCCACGACATAGAATATGGGCGAAGCAAATAGGACATAAAGCTCTTTACGATAGACCGACATAAAACCCTTCATGACTGAGCTTCCTCCTGGGTCGGCTCTTCAGTGACCAACTGCATAAAAATATCCTCAAGGCTCAAGTCCACCAGCTTGAGCTCCAACAAATCCAGTCCCTGTTCAACAACAGCACGTGCTATGTCCGAACGCAAGTCACGGCTTCGATCGGTTTCGACTAGAAGATCATGGTCGCGCAAGGTAACTTTTTGAACGCCTTCGTGAGATTCAAGGACCGGGGTCAGTCTTTCCAGCTCGCCTTGGACCTGGATGGAAATTTGCGCCGATTTCTGCAACTGGCTGGTCAAGTTTGCTGGTGTATCAGTGGCAATGATTTGTCCGTTATTGATGATGAGCACCCGCTGACATATTTGGGCCACTTCGGGCAAAATATGGCTGCTCAGCAGAATCGTGTGCTGTTCCCGCAAATCCAGGATAAGCTTCCTTATTTCGATGATCTGCGTCGGGTCCAAGCCAATCGTTGGCTCATCAAGGATCAGCACGGAAGGGCTGTTGAGCAGAGCCTGAGCCAGCCCGACCCGTTGTGTGTAACCCTTAGATAAATGTCCGATGATTCGCTCCGAGACCTTTTCGAGACCGCATATGCTAACGACTC
>JAVEVM010000286.1:0-5424 GCA_034005055.1 Desulforhabdus sp.
GAAGACCTCGGCCTCTCGGTCCTTTACCTCCCGCAGCTCATCGGGCTTGCTCTGGGTCTTAGCGAGCAGGACCTCAAGCTCAACCTCAACTTCGCCTATTCCAAAACCCTGCAGCAAAAAATAAACTTGAAGTGAGATGCTAGCCCTGCCCCTTACCCATGAGCCGCGCCGGGGCAGTATACCCCCTCGTTCACAAATCCCGTATAATCCCCCTCGTTCCCAAACTCTGTTTGGGAACGAGCAGTGGACTCGCTTCTTGCGCGGAGCCCCTGGGTAAAAAGCAATGCCAGCCCGACGCGGGGGAAAAGGTAAGTCTGCGGACGGGAAATACAGCAATTCTCATTTTGGAGCTCGCACTTGACGTAGGGTGGGTGAAGCAAAAGCGTAACCCACCGCCAACGAAGCTTTTGGTGGGTTGCGGCGCAAAAAGACGCGCCTCCACACCCCCCTACGAAAAAGGATCAGCAATCAAAATGAGAATTGCTGCGGGAAATACTTGGATGCGGCGGAGGTTCCCATTTATTAAGCCGGTCGATGGGCTGCCTCCGCCGGTGAAAGCTTTTAATATTCCGCTTCAGTGTCAACGCCAAGCCGCTCCCATTGACTTGCGGCTTCGGCTTCGGCCTTCTCGATCTCCTGTTCCGACCAGGGTTCCAGTATCAGACTATCTGCCACTAGCTCCCATATGTATTTCACTTCATATTTATAATCGGGGTAGAATTTCGGAACGCGCTTCATCAGCTGGTCATGGCAATTGGAGCAACCCACCACCAGGACGTTCGCGCCGCTCTTCTTGATGGATTCGTATTTCTCTCTGCCATGGTATGCGGCTTCTTTCTCATAGGGTCCCGGCCACATGCCGCCGCCGGCCCCGCAACAGTGACCGTTGGCCCGGGTCGGCTCCACATCCACAAACTCATCGACGCATTGTTGAATGATCCAACGCGGCTCGTCATAGAAGCCTTTGCCAAAATGCCGCTCCAGTTCGCGGCCATGTTTACAGGAGTCGTGCCAGGTGAAGATTTTGCCGGTATTGACGCTTTTATCCAGCTTGATACGACCCGACTTGATGACTTCGACGAGATATTCATACAAGTAGATGTAATCGATCTCGTTGTTTGGATCTTCCGACACGCATTTTTTCATTCCCACCCGGCATCCGTAGGAGCCCCCGCCGCAATCGGGCATGATCATGCGCTTTATGTTGTACTTCTTCATAAAGTCGATTTTACGCTGGGCAAACGCCTTCATGTACTCATAATTGCCCGTGAACAGCCCCCAGTCCACCGATTCCCAATTTTCCAACGGAATGGTCCAGTTTTCCTTGGCCGCATAGAAAATCTTCCACCACCATTTCATATCTTCATTGTCGGCGAAGACTTCTTTGGAATTGGGAAAAAACAGGATATCCGCGTTTTCCTTATCAATGGGAACGTAAAACCCGGGGCAGTCTTCGTCTGCCATTTCAGTGCCCATATCAGACATCAAGAACAGATAGTCCTCCTGCGGGATTGCCATGTTGTTGCCCGTATTGAAGCAATTCTCCGCACCCTTGTGGAGGATCCCCGGCACTTCTTCTCTCGGTCTGAGATGTTTCATGTGGAGCATGATGTATGGAATATCGATATTCATTGGACAGGCGTGTGCACAGCGGCCGCATCCAGTGCAAACCCAGGGAAACTTGGATTGAACGACTTCATCCACCAGCCCCAGGTGCAGCATGCGTAGCACTTTTCTGGTGTCCCAGCCTTCCATGCCGGGGGTGCCGGTAACGGGACAGCCATTGGTGCAAGTTCCACACGTCATACATAGGCTCAGGTTCAGTTTTGAGAGATGTTCCTGAATAGAAGGCGGTAATGGTTGGGGTACAATTGCTGGCTGCATAAAGTTCTCCTCTGCAGTCATGAAAACACGAATTCAAAGGAACACGCTTTCGTGTTTTCGTGATTAAGAGTTGGGTAAGGAGGCGGCACATTTGTCAACCGCCGGTGACTCTTGCGACATGACCAAAGGAAGGTGGACCCGGAACAAGCTCCCCTGTCCTGGCTCACTTTCTACCTGAATGATTCCGTTGTGGGCATCTATAATGCTCTTTACGATTGACAACCCTAAGCCCGTTCCTGTGATAAATCGGTTCTTCTCATCTTTGGCACGATAGAAGGGATTGAAGATCTTTTCCTGGTCTTCCTTTGAAATACCGAAGCCCGTGTCTTTAACATCAACGCGCACATAGTCACCTTCTATCGCTGCCGAAATTCTGATAGCTCCTCCCTGCGGTGTGTACTTAATGGCATTGGTGATCAAATTGGAGAGTACCTCCTCCATATTTCGTCGATTGGCCACCACGAGCAGCGGAGCCGGTAAGTTCTCGACTTCCATTGAAATGGCATCGGCTTCCGCCCTTTTCCGATGAAATTCCACTTGATCAACGATGATCTCAGCCAAATTGAGCTGTTCTTTCTCCTGGCTGATCAATCCCGACTCTATTCTTGCAATATCGAGCAATTCGGAAGAGAGAGTGACCAGATCCTTAACCTTGCCCGACACTCGCGCCAAAATTTCCATCTGCTTAGATGAGACCTCGCCCGCCAAACCGTCCAGGACCACTTGCAGCTGCATGAGGACCGAGCTGAGCGGGTTTCGAATCTCATGGGCGACCATCGAGACAAAATTCGATTTGATTTGATCCATGTGTTTGATGGCGGTGACGTCCTGCAACAGCGTAATTGTTCCAAGGGTCCGTCCGATCCTATCCCGAAAAGGAACGCATCGAGCGTTTAAAACTCGCTCCGGCTGGCCACTGCCGTTTCCTGCATCAAGCTCTTCAGCCAGCTCTGCGAATTCTTCACCGGGCATAGCCAGGACTCGATCGATCATTACCTTTAGTCTTTCAAATCCGGCCACCTGTTCCACGCTGTTTCCTACCGCGGATTCGCCCCGATATCCAACCATTCTCAAGAACGCAGGGTTTGCCAGCACAATTTGTTTCTTATTATCCGTCGCCATGACTCCGTCGCTCAAACGGTTGATCAGAACCCGCATCCGCGATTTCTCGTTGGCAATGTCCCTCAGTGTTCTGGTGTATTCAAGGGCTTTGGCTACAAGGAGTCTAAGTTGTTCGGGGGTGAATGGCTTGGGGATGAAATCAAAAGCACCCTTCTTCATCGCCTCGATACTGTGCTCCAGGGTCGCGTAGCCGCTGATCACAATGATAACTGCATCGGGGTGGAGGCTTTTGACCTGTGCCAATACATCGAATCCGGACAGGCTGGGCATCATTAGATCGAGCAAAATGATATCGAAATGCCTGTCCCGAATCATCTTCAGTCCTGCCTCTCCGCATTCGGCAGTGTGCACCTCGAAACCTTCCTCTGAAAGCACTCTGCAGCATCCGTTGCGAATCCGCTCTTCGTCATCGACCACCAGGACTGTCGGCGGTCTTGAGCTCCTCATTGGCTCGGTTCGTTGTATCATTGCAGTAAGCTCCCTGCCGGCCGCTCGAACCCGCGGACTGCTTCTTCATTCAATGCCTGCTGTAACTGAAAGGCGGGAAGCTCCACAAGAAACGTCGTTCCTTTTTCGCTTGTCTCTTTTACCGAAATCTGTCCTTCATTATCTTTCACGATACCGTATACCGTGCTTAGTCCCAGTCCGGTGCCTTTGCCGGGTTCCTTGGTTGTGAAAAACGGGTCAAAGATACGCGACAAATTTTCTATTAATATGCCGCAACCGGTGTCGGAAACTTCCAGACAGATCTTCTGCGCCTTTTTGTCTCGATATGTTTTAAATGTTAAAATTCCTTTTTTATCCATAGCATCCAGAGCGTTCATGACCAGATTGATGATCACCTGGGTCATTTGATTCTTATCTGCTTTGACCAGCATCATCTCATCCGACAGATCCTTTCTGATGTCGACATTCATGAACAGCTTCTGATCTCTGATCAGGTTCAAGCTATATTCCACGAGCGTGTTAATATGGAGAACTTCAGCCTGGGAGCCGGCCCGACGGCTGTAAGTGAGAAGGTTTTTGACGATCTCTGCACACCGCTGGGCATCTTCAATGACGTTCTTCAAATCCTGTTTCCGTGGATCGTCGCTTGCCATTGCTTCCATCAGGATATTGGCATAGAGGAGGATGCCGGTCAGAGGATTGTTGATTTCATGAGCGACTCCGGCAGCAAGTTGCCCCAATGAGGCCATCTTTTCCGAATGAGCGATTCTGGCCAGCATCCGCGCCATTCGCTCCTCGTCGGCCAGTTTCGGGCGCAAGTCATTAAAAACACCCATTGTGGCAATCTCTTCTCCGCCCTCATAGATAATGGCTGCCGTTAGCTCCACCGGGATTTCCTCACCCCTGGCGTTGATGAAGTTAATGCGGGTGCAGGGAAGCTTCCCCTTCCCTCCATGTTCTTCGGCTCTTAACTTTTTCATTATTTCTTTGGCCATTCCCGGAGGATAGAGATCATTCACGGTCATGGATTGAGCTTCCCTTAACGAGTAGCCCGTCAGCTGCTCCGCGGCTTCATTCATGATCAGGATCTTGCCGCTTCGATCGGCTGCAACGATGCCGCTGTTCGAGCTCTGGACCAACTTTGCGGCGAACTCCCTGATTCCGGACAGCTCTTTTTCCAGGGACTTGACCTGGGTCACATCTCGAATGCTCTCAATGATATATTGAACCACGCCCCGGTCGTCGAGTATCGGAGAGAAGACTCTATCCTCCCACTTCTCTTCCCCCTCGCTGGTAATCACTTTGCGCAGAATTGAATGGCCTTTTAGTTCCGTCAGCACCTCTGGAAGAGGACAAGTCTCAAAAGGGCACGCTTCTTTGGACTGATAAAAGAAATCGTGACACGATCTGCCAACGATCTCACCCGCAGAGACGCCGTACTTTTTCAAGAAATTTCTGTTTGCACTCAGGATCATCCGGTCAGGCTTAAGGATGATCGCCGGTAGAGAAAGAGAATCAAAGACCTTAATTCTCCAGTCTATTTCCTCTGAATGCAAACTCTTCCCTAAGCACATAGTTATATTGAGTTATATTTGAAGAAAAAAATTCGACCTTGTTCCAGCCAGTTGAAGCTCGCCGCCTCATTGGGTTCGCAGCGGACGGAGTTGCCCCCGCCCGTTGCGCAACATCTTCAGTTCATCTTGAAGTAGATCCAATTAACGGGCCAAATTGTCTTGAACGATCTCCATAAGCTTGTCGAGATCGATCGGCTTGGCTATGTAGTCGTCAGCCAGCGTGCTTTTTCCCGCCAGATGCGTATAGCTGGTCGTTGCGACGCTTTCAGCTACCGCTGTTAAGAGTACAACCGCGATGTCTTTGTAGTCGGATCTTTTCTTCAGTTCGTCACACAATTCGTAACCATCCTTCCTTGGCATCATGACATCCAGAATAACGAGGTCCGGCTTATCTTGT
>JAVEVM010000287.1:0-5416 GCA_034005055.1 Desulforhabdus sp.
CGCCTTAGCTCTGACTCACGAGCACTTCCAAATTCCGGCCGACGGGGTATTGTCCGTTAAGAGCTTTCGGGTGGTTTCGACTCGAAACAATGCTTGTTCGGTTGAGAGTTAATTTACTTCGCATGGGAAATTGAAAAGCCAAAGGAGGGTACGATGAACATCATGCGCAAGTCTCTGGCAGTGATTTTGGTTCTGTTCATGTTCGCAGGTTGCTCCGGTTTGAGCACTCGAGAGCAAAGAGTCCTCAGTGGCGGAGCTATCGGTGCGGGTACCGGTGCGGCCCTTGGTGCAATTACCGGCGGCTCGGTCGGGATCGGAGCCGCCGTAGGGGGTGCAGCCGGTGCAATCGGGGGCTTGATCCTGGTTGAAATATCTAGACGGTAAAGGTAGAGCAGACGTTGGGACAAACATTTTGGTGCCGGCTTTTCGTCCGTTGCTCCGGCCGGCGTCAGTCGATGTGCCGCGCTCCATGCATCGTCGTGGAGCCGTTCCCCCGTTCGGCCGAGAAAGCTGAATTGGGGGAACGTACCCTTTAACCTCAGTCTTCCAGTTGGATCAGTCTCGTATCCAGTTTCTGCCCGTTTATGGTAACAACTGCCAGACTGATAGGTAGCTTGAAGCGGCGAGGGCCTGCACTGCCTGGATTCAAGTACAGCACTCCATTTTGTTCGATCACCCGGGGAATGTGCGAGTGGCCGCTTATAACCGCTCGAAACCCGGCGGCCCTGGGATTCAGATCGATTTGATCAAGATCGTGAACCACATAGATCAGGGTTTCCCCAACCGTTACGACTTCCTGCACGGGCAGTTTTTGAGCCCATGCTCCCTTATCCATATTGCCGCGCACTGCGGCCACAGGAGCGATTTGAGTCAACGCACTGAGCACAACGGCATTGCCGATGTCACCGGCATGAATGATCAGCTCGACATCTTTCAGAGCTTTTTCTACAGTGGGCCTCAACAGTCCGTGAGTATCCGATATCACTCCTATATAATGTTCTCCATCGGGTCGCATCGCTGTAAGACTCTTTCTGATGGAGGCGCACGACAAATATGCTCCATCGGTGAAACTGTTATTCATGTTAATGGTTTTACGCCTCGTCACAATTAGTATTAAAATGCGGATTCAGCTAACGCACTTTTTGGTCCAGGGCTGCGGCCAAACAAAAGGAAATCGTCCCAACCAGAATCAGCAGCAGAAAAAAAGCCGTCAGCGGCTGCAACATGTGACCCAGCATTCGGTTGGCGTAGCCAAGCAAAGGCTGGTGCAACAGGTAAATACTGTAGGATGCGGCTGCGAATTTGATGGTGATGGGAGATTGGCCGAGCCAGCCGGATAGCTTAAACATCAAAACGGCGACTATTCCGGCCAGGCAAAAAGAGATCATGGAGATGTGGCGAAACGGGAGTCTTTCAACAGGAACGATTGAACCCGCTATCAGGGCGAACAATAGCATGGCGGCAACAAATGTCAGATACCCGAGAGGGATTGCATTGTGGGGGGAAGCGCCTGGCGGGCTTTTGCCGTAAGTATCGATCTGCCACGCTTCGGCCAGCCACATGCCAAGGACGAATTCGGGCAGTCGCGCAGGCAAATTGTAGTACCACATGTAATTGACCAATGCCCAGCGGCTGCCCGGATGCGAAAATTGATCCAGAGCTATCCAGCAACCCCAGCTCGCCATACACACCAGCAGGCAGGCTCGCGCAGCTCCGACCTTTCTAAAAAACCTCAGTAGAAGGGGAAACAGCAGATAAAACTGAGCTAACAGTCCAAGCCACCAATAAGCGGGCACAATGGCAAAAAACGAGCTCGGCAAAATTGAATGGATAAAGCTAAGATGGGCAAGATAATCGAACAGCAAAGAGCCACTTCGGCCCTTTCCAAGTAGCAGCAGAAGGCCGAGCCAAAAGGTGAGGGCCAGATAATATTTTGGCGCAATGCGCTTGAAGCGGCGCCGCAGAAAACCGGGGTAAGCGGGTAATTCCCTCCGCTCGAGCCCCAGGTAGGGAAGAGCCAGCACAAAACCGGTAATGAAGTTAAACAGGACCACACCCAGATAGCCAAAGCTGCCGGCATATCCCACGAATTTTCCAATAATGCCGTCTTCTGCTATGTTCGGAACAACGGACCAGAGATGGAATACAAAGATCCCGGCCATTGCAATGGCGCGGAGCAGCTCGAGTTGAGGTATCCGGCCTCTGGCCGGACCCCTGGAGGTCAAGTTCTCGGCCATTCAGCTTTTACAGTCGTTCCTGAGCGGACTCCCGATTTCACGTCAAAAGAGCCACCGGAGAGTATGGCCCGCTCCCGCATGGAAGCCAGCCCCAACCCTGTGTCATGGTTATAGGGTGAAAGTGTTTTCTTGGGGTCGAACCCATGCCCGTTATCTTTCACGCTTACTTTGATGCTTCGTCTCGAAGTGCCAAGGCTAACACGCAGCTCGCTTGCATTGCTATGCCTGGCAGTGTTTTCAATCGCCCCCTGCACGATTCGATAAATGACGATCTTAAGGTGCTCGGGCACGTCCTCCTCGGCCAGTGTAATTTTTTCCTCAACGCAGATGCTGGGATGAACTTTTTCAAATTCGCTGCACAGCCATTCGATCGCCGCAATAACGCCGAAATCATCCAGGATAGTCGGCCGCAGCGAAATATACATTTTTTTCATGTCTTCAATGGCTTCCTGAGCCATTGAAACCAGCGGCTTCAATGAATCGACCGTCGCCTCGCTATTGCTTATCTTTGCGGCTCCGATGGCGGCTTCGATGCCGAATTTGATGGCAACCAGCGTCTGGCCGAAAATGTCGTGCAGCTCCCTGGCCAGCCGGCCTCTCTCTTCTTCCTGAATCTCCAGGAATCTGGAGAAGAGAAATCGCAGATGCTTTTCCGATTCCCGTAATGACTCTTCCGCTCTTTTCAGCTCGGTGACATCCGAAAGAATCCCCACGAAGCCCACCGGCTTGCCGGATTCATCATACCATGGAAATGCCTGATCCCGTAACCACACCGTTTCGCCATTTTTCTTCATTATCAGATAATCCGCGCGAAATTCATGTTCTTTCCGTCTGTTTCTGACTACGACCTCTTTAGAAGCATTTGTCTTATCGGGCAGATCGATTCTGTCAATCAGCCGAGAAAAGCCAAATCGCTCCAGCTCTTCACCATTGTAGCCGGTGAGCTTCTTTATTGCCGGGCTGAAATAATCATAACGCATTGTGTTATAGTTGAGCCGGTAATAAGCATCCCTTTGGTTTTCCGCTGGAGTGTGGCATGGTTCCTCGATCCCCATTGGATCTGTCCGGGTATCTTTTAATAGAACCGAACAGAGAATGGATCGTTCGAGGAGAGGCGTACTGATTTTGCTTTTCACCAAACAATCCCACACTCCAACCGGCCATGCTCCAGCCTCGCTCCGCGCGTCCAAGGCTTGCTCCGTTAGAAGTATAAGAGGCTTTTTGAGCTCTTTAGCTTTCATCTGCTTCAGAAGATCCAATGCACTTCTTTTTTCAAGGTCGCAGTCAAGCAGGTAGAGATCATGGCTGCCGGCCAGTATCTCATCCGGGGCTCTGTCATATTCGAGCAAAAGGTCCACCCTGATATTCATCGTAGCTATCCGTGCCAGCGACTCAAGAACAGCCCTGCAGCTCACCTCGCTTGCTGTAATAAGCAGGATTTTCAGTGGAGAATTCAACATGGCACGTTGCTTTCTCGGTCGCGCACGATGCTGATTCAGATCGCCTCGTGAACGCCGGAAGTTACACATAATTATGGGGCCACACTTGCTCAATGCCGATTTGCCACATTTAAGCAATTTTGTTGCCAAAGTACAAAAACCTCTTCCACAACCGTCCGCCCCTGATTGGTGCTGATGAATCAGTAGCTTAAGGGGAATCAAGAGCCAATGCCGACCTTTCGATAAGACAAGAGAGTCCATATTTCCGAACCGATATCTTTATCATTAATTCCAATCATACTTACAGCTGCTTTCAAGTTAAGAGTTAAGCAATTGCATATACATCATTTAGTCAGTATGGAAAATCAAAAATGAATCTCCTTCATTAATAAATTTAAAGAGAGCGATTGATATTTATCAGCGTTTCCAAGAATAGCTTTCGCCTGGAGATCAATATCCCGACAAGGCGGAAAGCCGGGAGGCGCTTGTGGCATGGATTCCCCGCCGGATGCACACAAGAATGACTGAAAGCCAAATGTTTTCGGACAAGCCTCTGGTTACAGCGTTCTGCAAGCAGTACGGGGCACTCTTCGTCTCAATCAAGTCTCACCAAATTCTGCATAACTTCTTGGATCGAGTGAATATAGCTAAAATCCTTAATCCGGGAGCTCCACTTGACAGAACCTCGTCCGCCTGCTTCCAGTTGGTCAGGAACACGGATTTACACTCAGCACGAGGTCATCAATAAGAAAATAGGTATTTCTACGTATTGATTGATCAAACGTTTTGTAGATTAGTGAAAGCTCGACATCCATTGAAAAAGCCATTGTTGTCTACCAGCGGGCCCAAAGCTTCTGAGAACCTTCTTTAGGGTCAAAGGAAGCCGACTCTGAGCGATTGATGCGGAAACCTTCCAATTGTTACGGATTCTCTCATGGATCTTTATGCTCACAGCAATTCACAAAGTGAAGAGACATGGCAGAAGCTGAGCGAGCATCTGACTAACGTTGCCGCTTTGGCTTCCTGTTTCGCTGAAAGCTTCGGAGCGTCTGGATGGGCTCACGCCGAAGGGCTGCTGCATGACCAAGGAAAGGCTACGGTAGATTACCAAAAAAGGCTTCGCGGCGGAGCGCGAGTTGACCATTCCTCATTGGGGGCGCAGTGGGCCGCTCATCACCTGGGACCGGCCGGAAGGCTTATCGCAGCCTGTGTTGCGGGGCATCACGGCGGCCTTGGAGATGGTCAGTCGAGCGATGGTTCATGTCTTGCCGCACGGCTGAAAAAAGTGGTGCCGAAAATGTTCGAAGATGCCGATATTACAACACCTCGAAGCCTCTCCCTGCATTTTCCCTTCAAGCCGCACAAAAACAGGCTCGCATTTCAAATCGTCTTTTTCACAAGAATGCTCTTTTCCTGCCTTGTGGACGCGGATTTCTTGGATACGGAAGAATTCATGGATTCCGGGAAAGCGAAATGGCGAAAAGGCTTTCCTGCATTGTCCGAGCTCAGCGAACGTTTTCAGGGCAATCTCCGGACCATGCTTGAAAATATCGACTCGACAGACATCAATAAATGCCGGGAAGCAATCCTCTCAGCATGTCTTGCTCGCGCGGAAGAGCAGCCTGGCATTTTTTCTCTGACCGTTCCTACCGGGGGCGGCAAGACTCTTTCATCGCTTGCTTTCGCCTTGCAACATGCCTTAGCTCATGGGTTACAGCGTATCATCTACGTCATCCCTTT
>JAVEVM010000288.1:0-5401 GCA_034005055.1 Desulforhabdus sp.
TACATATTGCCTTGTCGTCCGACCGGAAACACATAACCAATACCAAGGTCACGGTTGCTTCCATTCTCTGCCATCATCGCAAAAACATTGTATTCTATCTTTTGCATGGCGGTCTGCAGGAGCGGGATTGCCGCCCTCTGGCTGAAGTTGTCGCAACTTTGGGAATCAACTGTCGTTTCATCCCCTTGCAGTTGAAGGGCAATGCCTGGCAGGGCGTTCCAACCAGCAAGAGTGTGCCGGAGGCAACTTGTTGCCGCCTTTCCCTGCCCTCGCTGTTGCCGAACTTGGACAGGGTGATTTATGTGGACAGCAATGTTGTTGTATATGACGACATTCAGGAATTGTGGGACCTGGACATCGGCCAGTATTCCTGCGCGGCCATGAAGATACATGACTATGCGGGCCATCTTGAGCCCCTGCGTGGCTACGATGGATTCAACGCAGGCGTCATGTGTTTCAACCTGGCCATGATGCGGAAAAATCATGCCGAGAAACGATTCCAGGAAGCCGGTGAGAAGTTCAAGGATAAACTGTTATTTTGTTGCGAGGATATCTTGAACTTGGTCTTCCGCGACGAATGCCTCGCTCTCCCCCGTCGCTGGAATGTCACATCCGGCATCTACCAGCGGACGGGAAGCTACGCCAGCATACCGGAAGAAGAGGCGCTGGAAATCCTGCGGGCCCCTTCTGCCGTTCACTTCACCACAGAACGGAAACCTTGGCATCTCGGGGAGAAAACAGTCGATCACCCCCATAGTTTTCTTTATTCATCCTACGCCGCCTTGGCCGACTGCCCCTTGTGGTTCCGGTTCAAAATGTTTCTGAAATATCCCTGGCACGGGAAACTGGAAGCCAGTGAATGGGCGAGAAAATATGGGGATTCGCTCTTGGTTCCCCCAGCCCGGCCCCTTACACCCGAGGAATTGCGGCAGGCCCAGTTGCTTGAGTTGAAAATTCTCCACGAAATCCAGCGGGTTTGCCGCAAGAACGATATTCAGTTCTTCCTTATCGGCGGCACCCTCCTGGGGGCCTTCCGGCATAATGGGTTCATTCCTTGGGACGATGATCTGGACGTCGCCATGCTCCGGGAAGATTATGACCGCTTCCTTGAAATCGCGCCCAATGAACTCGGGGAGGAATTCTGGATCAACCACTTGGAAAAGGATTTGACCTACGGCCATCTTTTCGCCAAGGTCATGCTCAAAAACACGAAGTGGTCCAGTGGCGGCGTGCAGAACATCATGGCCAGACAAGGCATTTACGTCGATATCTTTCCGTTCGACCGCATCGCTTCCCAGCCAAAGGACCAGAAGAAACATTATCGGCAAGCCAAAAAATATCGTCGCCTGCTGCGCCTGAAGACAAAGTATCCGGTGAAGCGGAAAAGCTTGTTTCCCGCTATTCGCCAGTATTTTACCTGGGTCTACGCCAGCCTGCTTAAATTGCCAGAAATTCATCGCCGTGTTCATCGGCTTTTTGATGATGGTCATCGGCAGGCCGATGCCAACAACCCGATTTGCACTGCCGTCGGTGCCAATTACTGTGGCAGCGCCAGACCTGAAGAGTGGTTCCGGGACCTCGTTCCGCACCGTTTCGAAGATGGTGAGTTCCCTGTCCCCAGGAGCAGCGAGGACATCCTGAAATATCAGTACGGCGACTATATGAAGCTGCCCCCGGAAGACAAACGGAGAGCTCACGGCATCAATGACTTCTGTTTCGGACCCTATGGAGACTCGCCCCATGCTTAACATCGTCATTCCCATGGCTGGACGGGGGCAGAGGTTCAAGGATAAATCATACCGTCTGCCCAAGCCATTGCTGCCAATCCGAGACAGGCGAATGGTTCAAGTCGTCGTCGACAATGTCTGCCCAAAATCGGACTACAAGCTGATTTTCCTCTGCTTGAAAGAGCATGTCGAAGAATTTCAGATTGAGCAATGGTTGAGGCAGACCTACCCTGGATGCGAAGTCATCATCGTCTCCACAGTCACCGAGGGTGCCCTTTGCACCGTCCTCCTGGCTGAGCAGTTGATCAACACTCCAGACCCGCTGCTGATCGCCAACAGCGACCAGTGGGTCAATTTCAATATCGGGGATTTTTTGCACCTGCTGACGGAGCAGCCGGAACTTTCCGGGGCGATCCTGACGATGACCTCTCGTGACCCGAAGTGTTCTTTCATAAAATTCGGTCCGTCAGGCAATATTGTCGGCGTGGTGGAAAAACAGGTCGTTTCCGACGAGGCCACAGTTGGCATCTACCTCTTTTCCAGCGGCCAGGAGTTTGTGGCCGATGCTCGTCGTATGATCGCGGCTGAGCTGAGGGTCAACGGCGAATTCTATGTCGCTCCCGTCTACAACCAACTGCTCGAGCGCGGTGGCCAAATCGGCATCCTCAATGTCGGTAAGGAGTACGAGGACGTGTGGAGTCTGGGTACTCCGAACGATTATGAATTTTTCCTCAAGGGCTTGGATGAAAGAAAAGTCAAGGGCTGGTAGTGCGGATTCTGTGGTTCCCGCTTCGCCCCCTTTACCAAAAATCAAAACCATGAGCTATGAACTCAGCATAATCATCCCGGCATACCAGGCAGAAGAGCATCTTGACCGTTGTCTTTCCAGCCTTCTTGGACAACTTTCCTGCCCCACGGAAGTCATTGTCGTCAACGACGCTTCCACCGACGGCACCATGGATATCGTCCGCTCTTTCGCCGAAAAGCACCCGCAGGAATTGAAAATTATCCAGAATCCCTGCAACCAGGGTGTCTCTGCCAGTCGAAACAACGGTCTGGCCGCCGCCTCCGGACGGTTGGTCATGTTCGTTGATGCCGATGACTGGATCGATGGTCAGGGATGCATGCGGCTGATTGATCTCCAGCGTCAGACCAATGCTGAACTGACCTGCGGTCTTTTCTGCGAAATTACCCCCGGCCGGGATGATAAAGTGCGTTTTGCAAAACGGCACGGCGTCATCGCTGTTGACCCTCAACACAAGTTTTCCGACATGATTCCGCATTTGCGTCTCCTGGATAACTGCTGGGGTAAATTGTTTGTTGCGGAACTTATCCGCCAACGGAATCTTTCCTTCTCGACCAGCCTGCGATATGGGGAAGACATTCTTTTCACTCACGCATACATGGTGGCAGCCAAGTCCGTAGTCTTTGACTACGACTGTGCATTTTACCGCTATTTCCAGCACGCCACGTCCTGCGTGCACACCATTGACCCGCTCGCCCGGCAACAGCAGCTTGACATTTTGTTGATCGAGTTGGCTAAGCTGTCCTCGGACATGTTGGTCTCGGATTCCATCCTTCTTCGCAAAGCAATAAAAGTTCTTTTTTGTATACGGAGAATTCCGGGCACATCCCAGGATAAAAAGGATCTGTTGCGCCATTTCTGGACATCGCCGGCGTTCAAGTTGGGATTGTATGAATGCATAGACCGACGGGGAAAGCCATGGCACAGACTCCTATGGAAATTGCTCAAAGTCAGCAAAAATGGCTGGGATGCCACCTTGGTACGTCACTGGTGACGGCAGGTGTAACCATGATTCTTTTTCTTTGTGAAATTTTCGCTCTCGGCAAAAATACATGAAAATCCTAATTGCCTTGTTCAAATATTTTCCATGGGGAGGGCTGCAAAAGGATACTTTGCGGTTTGCCCAGGAGGCCGTTCGCCGAGGACATCAAGCCACGATTCTCACCACGGATTGGATTGGATCCCGGCCTGACGAAGACATTTCCATAGAAATAATGCCTGTTCGCGCTCTCGCCAACCACAGGGCCGTGGACAAGTTTGCTCGATGTTTCCTAGATTATCGGTGCCACCACTCCTATGATATTTCGCTGGCCATGAGTCGTATTCCCGGAGCAGATTTTTATTTTGTAGCAGACTCCTGCATGGCAAGCTGGATGCCCAAAAAACATTCTCATTTCATACTGAAAACCATGCCCCGATTCCGCACCTATTTGGCTCATGAACGGGCCATTTGTAGCCCGCTATCGCCAACACGTCTTCTATATATTGCTTCACCCCAGAAAGATGATTTTTTGTCCGCTTATCAATTGCCGGAAGAGCGTTTTATCTACCTGCCGCCCGGCATGGACCCGCGTTGTCAGCGCCCGGATAACGCCGAACACCTTCGCCAGCAAAAACGAATCGAGTTGCGCCTTGCAAACGACGCCATCATGCTGATTCAAATCGGGACCAACATCTGGCGCAAAGGCTTTGATCGGGTTCTGGTTGCCATCGCTGCCTTGCCCGAAAATCTCCGCAACCGCGTCCGCTTCTTCCTGGCGGGCAACGACAAGCCGGAGAAAGTTCGGAAAGTGGCTCAGGCTCACGGCGTGGCGGACTCTGTTACCTTTCTCGGTCCACGGGACGACGTGCATGAATTGCTCCTGGCTGCCGACATCATGGTCCATCCTGCTCGGGAGGAGGGGGCCGGGAATGTCCTCATCGAGGGGCTGGTAGCAGGTTTGCCGGTGATTTGCTCTGCCGCTTGCGGGTTCGGTTCATTTGTGAACGAAGCGACTCAGACAGTTGTCCCCGAACCTTTTGCACAGCAGAACTTGAACTCCATGCTGGAGCAGTCATTGGCACAATTGCCGAAGCTGGCAGCGCGGACCATCGCGTATGCCAAACCCCGGGACTTCTGCGCCCGGGACCGGGTAGTTGTCGATGCGATTGAGGCTTTGGCCGTCCAGAAGGAGGATTTGGATTTGCCGACTTTGTACAATTGTCGGCCTACTGACAATCTTCTGCGGGCCCGAAATTTCAATCGGCCTGAGAATGGCTTTTCCACCATGGCCTACCCAGAGGGGAGGTGGACTTTTCTCGCTCGCTTTCCCCTTGATAAACTCCGGGATATTCTAGTTGTCCACCAGCAAATTTGCAGTGCCGGGAAATGGTTGAAGAATGACCATAAGCGACGGGTCACGCGAGTCCATTGTCACGGTCAGTCGTTTGTTGTGAAAGAATTCTGTACTGATTATGTGTTGAATTATTTCAATCATGGGCGTCGCACTTGGGAAAGCAGTCAGCGTCTGCGTGGCTTCACCGCCCCTTGTCTGGGTTGGTTGCGGGATAACGAAAACCGAAGTTTTCTTATTTTTGCTGATTTGGGTGAGATGAACCTTTGGCATGAAAGCCATGTGCAGCATGAAAATCTATCCTGCATCTATTGGGCAGCCGGTCAGTTGATGGCTGAGTTGCACGGAAATGGTATTTACCATGCGGACGCTAAAACTACCAATTTTGTCATTAATGATTTGTGCCCTTGGCTACCGAGGCCTACCCTAATCATTGATTGCGATGACGTCCGTCTCTATCGGGTTTTGCCCTTGGCCAGACGAACCAAGAATCTAGCTCAATTTCTTGCCACCACTGGTGTCGTGCCGGCGGAACA
>JAVEVM010000289.1:0-5358 GCA_034005055.1 Desulforhabdus sp.
ATAGCTTCCTCCCGCTTCTATCAAGCACTTTGGGCTTTTGCCTTGCGCAACGGATTGGGTCCGAGCTCTTTTATCTTGTTGGTAAAAGCGGTCACCAGCTCGGCGAATCTTGGTGCTTCAGCGGAAGAAACCCACTGGATCTCAAAACGTTCCGAGTCGATTCCGAGAGTCTCCAATACGATTTTGATTGCCTTGGCGCGCGACAGGGCTTTGTGATTACCATCCAGGTAATGACATTCACCCAGGTGTCAGCCGAGCACAAGGACGCCGTCGGCGCCTTTCTTCAAGCCCTCTACGACGATATCCGGGTGCACCATGCCGGAGCACATCACCCGAACGGCGCGCATGTTGGGGGGGTACTGCAGACGGGACACTCCGGCCAGGTCTCCGCCGGCATAGGCGCACCAGTTGCACAGAAAACCGAGAATCACCGGTTCAAAATTATCGGACATTGTTTGGCCTCCTTTTCAGGCTGTTCTCACACCGCTTCAAGGGCGGAATCCACTTGAGCTTTCAGTTGATCGAGCGTGAAGCCATGCACACGAATGCCTTCCTTCGGGCAGGCGGCCTGACATAAGCCGCATCCTTTGCAAAGAGCGCTGTCCGTTTTGATGCGCTTGTGCATCCGGCCGTTCTGTTCGTATTCCTCCAGCTTCAAGGCGAGGTAAGGGCATACATCGAGGCACACGGCGCAGCCGTCGCACTTTTCCGTAACGTAGGACTTGATGGCGTCGAGCCGCATTTTTGTCTTGGAGAGGATGACATTGGCCCGGGATACGGCCGCCTTTGCCTGCCCCACCACCTCGTCGATCGGCTTGGGATAGTTGCACAGGCCGGCCAGGAACAGCCCGTCAACCGACATATCGACCGGCCTCAATTTGGGATGGGCTTCATTCAGGAAACCGTCCTCGTTCTGTCCGCATTTGTAAAGCTCGATGAGATGCTGGTTGTCGTATGGGACAACGGCGGAAGCGAGCACCAGGTAATCGGAGGGCAGATCGATCACTCGCTGCAGGATGGGGTCAAAGACTTCAACCAGCAGTCCGTTGCCGTTTTTGGACACCCTGGGCTTGTTTTGGCGGGTGTAGCGGATGAAGATCACACCCATTTCGCGAGCCTTCATGTAGAGGTCTTCGCGCTCGCCATAGGTCCTGATGTCGCGGTTGAGAATGTAGACGTTCATATCGGGGTTGAGCTCTTTGAGCTTCACCGCGCTCTGCACCGAATGAGTGCAGCAGACCCGGCTGCAGTAAGGGCGCTCCGCCTCTCTGGAGCCGACGCACTGAATGAAGACCGCGTTTTCGGCTCGCTTGAGCTCTTCCCGGCGCTCTCGCAGCACGCGGTCGAATTCCAGGTGGGTGAAAATGCGCTCATCCTGCCCGTACAGGTATTCGTTGGGCTTAAGCTCCTGGGCTCCCGTCGCGATGATTGCGGCGCCGTACTCAACGGCTTGGGTTTCACCGTTTACCTCGATTTTGCTCACAAAGCTGCCGACCGAGCCGTCGCAGGTTTTGATCTGCGCGTTTTTAAAAACCTTTATCCTTTTGTGGGCTTCGACCTTGGCGATGAGATCCTCGAGCAGAGGCCTCATGGCGGTGCCTTTCCAGGTTTCATTGAGATGCCAGGCATTGCCGCCCAACTTGTCGGCTTTTTCCAGCAAAGCCACTTCGTGCCCTTGATCGGCGAGACCCAGAGCGGCATTCATGCCGGCAACGCCGCCGCCCAGGACCAGCGCTTTTTGCACCACGGCCACTTCAAGCCGCTCGAGAGGATAATTGAGGGTGACCTTTGCAACCGCCATGCGGACCTGGTCCTTGGCTTTTTGCGTTGCCCTGTGCGGGTCTTTTTGATGCACCCAGGAATTCTGGTTGCGGATGTTTGCCATTTCCAGCAGGTAGCGGTTGAGGCCGGCTTCTCTCAGGGTGTCCTGAAAAAGAGGCTCATGTGTTCTTGGAGTGCAGGCCGCAACCACGATTCGGTTGAGCTTGTGATGTTTTATGGAATGGGCGATCAGGTCCTGGGTATCGGTCGAGCAGGTGAAAAGGTTGTTTTCGACATGCACGACGTGCGGCAGGCTGCGCGCGTACTCGGCGAGCTCTTTAACATCCACCACGCTGGCGATGTTAATGCCGCAGGAACAGACAAACACCCCCACGCGGGGCTCTTCACCGGTCACCTGGTGTTCGGCGGGATAGACCTTGGATTTACTGAGTGTGCCTTTAGCCGCCGCCAATGCGCGGGACGCCTCCGCAGCGGCTGCGGATGCTTCTGTGACCGCACGCGGAATGGCCTTCGGCGATTGAAAAGCCCCGGTCACATAGATACCCGGCCTGCTGCTGGTGACCGGATCGAAGCTTCGGGTGACGGCAAATCCGTAATGATCCAGCTTAAGGTCCATGATCTCGGCCAGGGCTTTGGCGTCATCGCAGGGTTCCATACCGACGGAGAGAACCGCCAGGTCGAAATTCTCCATCCTGAGCGAGCCGTCTTCGGTACTGTAGTCAATCCTGACACCGATGCCGTTCTTGCCGGCCGTTATGGTGTGCGGGCGGGCCCTCACGAATCGAACGCCCTTTTCCTTGGCGTCCTCGTAGAAGCGCTCGAATTCCTTATTGTGGCTGCGGATATCCATGAAAAAGACGGTCTGTTCGATGTCCTTGTCCGTGGTGTGCTCTGCGGTGACCAGCGCCTGCTTGATGGCATACATGCAGCACACGCTCGAGCAGTAGCCGTTTTTGGTCCGACTCCTGTCGCGCGAACCGACACACTGAATCCAGGCGATCTTCTTGGGCTCCTTGTGGTCGGAGGGCCTCAGCAGATGGCCCATGTTGGGGCCGCCGGCGGAGAGCATGCGTTCATATTCGAGGCCGGTGACGACGTCGAGGATTTTCCCGTAGCCGAACATGTCATATGACTTCGGATCGAAGGGCTTATAGCCCGGGGCCAGGATAATCGAGCCCGCCTCGAACTTGATGATTTCTTCCTTGTCTGCGAAGTTGATAGCGCCCGTCGGGCAGAACTTTTCGCAGGCACGGCATTTGCCTCTGGTGAGATACAGGCAGCTCTCCCCGTCGATGGCATACTTGAGGGGGACCGTCTGACCGTATTTGATGTAGGCGGCCTTTCTCTTGCTGATGCCCATGTTGTACTCGTCGTCCACTTTTTTCGGGCATTTTTCCGCGCACAGGCCGCACGCAATGCATTTGTCGGTGTCAATGTAGCGGGGATGCTTCTTAACGGTAACGGTGAAATTGCCTTCCTCTCCGCTAACGTCTACTACCTCGGAAAGCGTCAGGAGCTCAACGTTCAAGTGCCGACCGCACTCGACCAATTTGGGCGACAGGATTCACATGGCACAGTCGTTGGTCGGATAGGTCTTGTCCAGCTGTGACATGCGGCCGCCGATGCCGGCGGTCTTCTCGATAAGGTAGACGTAATATCCGGATTCGGCTAAATCCAGAGTCGCTTGAATGCCGGCGATTCCACCGCCGACCACCACCACAGATCCAACAGGATTTCCAGGCATAAACACCTCTCAGCTCGAAGTAGTAGGTTATCAACTCGCACTCGCATTGGCGAACAAACGCATAATCCAATTATAACTAGTTATTACATATGCTTGTCATCCTTATGAGAGTTAGTAAAAAGGGTAGGCATCATAACATTTAAGAACATCCAAAGGAAATAATCGTGAAAATTTTTACATGGATACCGTTGGATTCCGCTTCCGTGTCTCCCGTCGAGGGCTTTGCTGTGGTTACTGATCGGTTGCCGCTGCTTTGAGCTCGGCATTGACCTCGCGCGCGAGCCAGGTGCAGGCGGCAGGTATGCTCTGCGCGACCTCGGCGGACAGACCGGGCCTCACTTCATCGGGAATCTCGCGGATTTGAACAGCGAGGATGCGAACCTTGACCCTCTCCTCGCTTTGCATTTCCTGCAGCAGGTTGACGGAAGGAAACTGGTGGAGGGAAAAATCGGCGCTCTTCTCTCGCGGCATTTCATCAATGGTCAGCTCGAACAGTTCGCCGGGCCTTCGGCCCGGCTGCGAGACGGCGTCCACAATGAAGATGCAGCGCGGTTTGGCTTCGCTGATGGATAAATCGAAAAGGTAGCTGCCGATGCCGGTTCCGGCATCGACGGCATAAACCTGGTCGGGCAGCGTGTATTCTTGTTGCAGCCGGGCGATCACTTCGGGGCCGAATCCGTCGTCGCCGAACAGCGTATTGCCGCAGCCAAAAATCACGATGGGCTTGCTGAACAGTTCATCAATCATAACAACACCTTTTCCGACTCAACCTTCGAAAAGAGCATTTGCCCGGATAATTCGTAAGCTAGCACCTTTTATCCGATTGATCCAGCATGGGCAAATGATAATTTGAAGCCATCTCGATTACGCATTGACAGCCGTTCCCAGGTATGTAAACTGGCCACCTGTGCAGGTTTTTCGCCTTATCCTTGTGAACACCAGTGCCGGCCTGCAACCAGATATCCTGACAAAGGCAAACCTTCCGAATGGCGGGGACGCAAAGCCTCCGATCTTATTCCCCAAGGGGCATCTGTTATATAAGTGATGCTGCGTGCTTGTCTTTTCAGGTAATATTCCGGATTTCCGAAGAAGGATTCTCTCTTGAGCCGGTCAAGTACAAGCTCACAAGAGACAAAGCACAATCCGCTAATGACGCGGGATGTGCCGTCATCTAACAATTCGCCTCCTGCGGGGCAGGCCATGGCTGCAGAAGACGGGGATGCCGGCTTGTCGATGGAGCTGGAGGATTTGATATCCAACTCCCTGGCGGTCGATCTCGAAACAAAGGGCGAAAGAATCTATCGAATCGGCGCGCTGTGTGGCAATGAGCAGTTCGAGCGAAAAGGACGATTTGCCCCGGCCCGGGCTCTTGCCGAGCTCGATCGGCTTGCTGAAAAGTGCCGCTTCCTGCTCGGGCACAACCTTTTGGGATTTGACCTGCCTTTGCTCAGACGGCTCTACCCGGATCTTGAGCTGTTGCGAAAACCGGTCATCGACACTCTCTACCTGTCGCCGCTCGCCTTTCCACAAAACCCCTACCACAGGCTGGTTAAAGACTACAAACTGGTCAGGGATGCATTGAACGATCCGATCGCCGATGCGCGCCTGGCTTTGTCTCTGTTTCGAGATCAGTGGCAGAGCTTTGCCGACCTGGCAAGGACCGATCGGGTCCAGGTGCTTTCGCTGTACCGGTTCTGCCTGCAAAAGCGATTCCTGGCGGTGGATTCGGATGCAGACGGATTCGACGCCGTTTTTGCCGGCCTGCGCGTGCCTGCCATTGATGAAGATGCGGCCCGCGCTCTCTTTTGCTCCCTCAGTGCGGGGTGTGCCTG
>JAVEVM010000290.1:0-5354 GCA_034005055.1 Desulforhabdus sp.
GCCTGAAGCCGAACTGCGATTCGCCGACTACCATGTCCAATATTATCATGCGCTTAAAGAGTTGCGCGGTATAATCGGCGCATATGACAGTGCCGTATTTCCTTACACGATCATCAAGACCAAAGATGGCTTCAGCTTTATTGCCGGTTTCAGTGATGTAAACTGGGAAGGTTTGACCAATATCATGAAAAACCCCGACCTAAGAGGACGGTTCCCGACCATTTTTGACCGCCTCAATAAGGAGAACCAGCCTCTGATTCATCAAGAGCTGGAAAAATGGTCGGCCAATTACACCTGCGATGAAATCCTCGATATGGTGCAGGACTATGTTTTGAATCGACGCGGTCCTGGAACCGTGGCTACCGCCAAAATGACGGATATCAAAGAAACCTTCGAAGATGAGAATTGGTGGGAAAGAGGTGTTTTCGACAAGGGTACTGACCCGTTCTATGGTGATGTTGCCTTCCAAGCTCCAGCGTGGAAGATGACGGGTACTCCGGCAAGGGTGAAATGGTTATGTCGTCCTGTCGGTGCCGACAACGAGTATATTTTCTTGAGATACCTGGGGCATGGCAAAGAGAAACTGAAGGAATGGACCGACCAGGGCATCGTCTAGAACCGTCTGGATAACCGATGCCTGCATTTCTAGCAGGCGGTCCTGACCAGGCCATGTTTGAGCCACCCGAATAGTCATGCGTCGCGCGCGATAAGATGCATTTCGGGTGGCTTTTTTGATGGGCCGAAATCTACACCTTTCGACTTACGATACGAGACCTTTCTCCATGGCAAATGCGGTGAGTGCGGAAGTACTGTGCAGGTCGAGCTTCTTCATCAAATTAGCGCGATGTTTTTCAACCGTTTTGGCGCTGATACAAAGATAATTGCCAATTTCTTTGTTCTTATATCCCTCTGCAATCATCTTCAAGATTTCTCTCTCTCGCTGAGTGAGAGTGTCCCACGAGGTAGTGTTTTTTATCGTGGTTCTTCCTTCCAGGTATCCTTCGATGACCATTTCAGAGATACCGGGGCTAAGATAAGGCTTCCCGGAAAAGACGCATTCAATCGCAAGCTCCAACTCTCCGTGGGTGGCATCCTTTAGTACGTAGCCATCGGCGCCGGCCTTCAGCGAGGCTAAAATGTATTCTTCCGTCTTGTGAACCGTCAGCACCAGGATCTTTGTCTCCGGGCACTGCTTTTTAATTTCCTGCACGGCTCCCACCCCATTCATCCTCGGCATCGATAAATCCATCAGGACCAGATCGGGCTTATGGCTTTCACACAGGCGGATGGCCTGCAATCCGTCTTCTGCTTCTCCTACAACGTCATAATGAGGGTTTGAGGCAAGCAGCATCTTAAGGCCTTCTCTTAGAATGGTATGATCCTCGGCTATAATGATGCTTTTCTTTTCTTCCATCACCATCCCTCATGCTGCTGTCATCAAAACGAATTACTACACGACCTTAAGCTCCTTATTATCAATCGATTCTAGTTTTAATTGGAACAAAAGGCAACTTCTACCAGCGAATGCCTCTCGAATAGTCGCAAACGTCTCGTGAGAGAGCAATTGGACATTTGGCAGTGAAGCCGGGAATACGGTCTCTTTTTCCGAGATATACTGTATTGACTGTATTTACAGGTATTGAGGCACTGTGCCAATATTTTATTCAATTGAGTCGAGATTTGCGATTTCACGAACGTGCGACAGACGTTCGTTAGATAGCGCACGCAAAAGTCGTTTTCTAACGGGCTCTGGTGCTAAGAACATATAAGCTTTGGAGTGAACAATGCTGCGCACGCTGATTGTTGAAGATAATCTAATCTTCAGACAGTCTCTTAAAGAGATGCTGAGGAGTAGATTTCCCTTAATGACTATTGCTGAGGCAACCGATGGGGTTGAAGCCCTAAGCAAGCTGGAATCCTTTGATCCTACGATTGTTTTCATGGATATCAGGCTACCGGGAGAAAATGGCTTCGCAGTTACCAGAAAGATAAGGGCAAGGGACTGGACGGGGATTATCATTGTGCTCACCAGTCATGAATTGCCGGAGTACAGAGACGCCGCTTATTCCAGCGGGGCGAATTACTTTTTGACGAAAGGTACCGTTTCAGGGGACCAGATCGCCTCGCTAATCGAATCGATCATGTGCTGCGGCAAGGATCGGCAATCCCGGATGGAAAAATCGGGTAAAAGGGATCGATACACCAACTAATGACGAAACGCACCATTTTGATCGTCTTGTCCGACAACGAATCTTGGAACTTTTCCGCGCCATGCAGCCAACCCCGACATTCATACATTCTGCATATCTGCGAGACTTGTTAGCAAAGACACAGAGCCTATTAGGACCGTTTCCTAAGGGTTTCAGACGCAAAAATTACAGGCAATTTTGGTTCCATCTACTTGTTTGGCTGATCGCGAATAGGGGAGAGACCCTATTTTGCGCAGATCCTTTTTGGTCTAAAAAACATGCCAGGGTCCGGAACCCAGAATAACAAAAGATTGTAATCACCGTTTCGTTGAATTGTATTGATAACAAAAAGGAGAGGAGAAGGACATGATTGAAGTTACCAGAGTCGCCAGGCATATGTCGTCTGATGAAGTGAAGATGAAGATGCAGATGACAGCAGGTTTTCACAAGATGCAAAAGTGGTTGGTGATCTACAATGCCCTTATCGATCCGCGACCGGTGTCCGAAATTGCCAAACACACCGGACTATCAGAATTCAGCGTTCAGAAGATTTTGTCGGAGTATAACCAGTCGGGTCCCGGATCGCTGGAGTCCTACGAAGCGGTCGTTGCTCATAGATGGAGCGAACGGAAGAGAATGTAGACCTACAGACCTACGTGTTTTTCTTGATCATATGATTCCTTCCCCTCCCGAATATGCAGAAGCATATCTTCGGGAGGCTCTCAAACCAATTCTCTCGCCAGCCATTCGGCAGGAAACAGCTTTAGCGGTTTGTCACTGCACAAGAATACGGAAAACGGAAAAATTGAATCAGTACTGAAAGTAAGTCTTCGGAAGGTGGAGGATAGCCATGTCAGAAAAGCGCAAGGCTTTGGTGATCTCATCTTTATTGGGCGACTCTTTAGCAATGCCGGTTCACTGGATTTACGACACCAGCGAAATCGATCAGCGATTTGGCCGGGTGGAAAATCTGCTCTATCCGCCCAAGAGCTCTTATCACGGTACGAGAGTTGCGGGTGAATTGACTCATTACGGCGACCAGGTCATGGTGCTGCTGAAATCCGTGGCCGATAATGCCGGTTTTGATCTGAGTAAATTTGCCGAGGAATGGAGAAAATTGTTCCAGGACTACAAGGGCTATCGAGACCGCGCGACCAAGACAACGTTGAGCAATTTCGAGGAGGGCAAGGGACCCTCAAATTCAGGGTCGCCATCCACCGATCTTGCGGGAGCTGGTCGGATTGCTCCACTCGTATACTGCTATGCAGACGATCTGGAAGCACTCATTTTGAGCTGCAGAGCACAGACCGCCATGACCCACAACAACCCGATGGTGATTGAGGCCTCTGAATTGTCTGCAATACTTGTCTCGAAAATCCTCGCAGGAAGCACCCCTGTTTCCGCCCTCAAACAGCTAAGAGACGAAGCTCCTAATGGCAGCACTCCCTTTGGGCAGTGGATTGAAGAAGGATTGAAAAGTACAGACGAGGATACCCGGAAGGCGATCGGCAAGTTTGGGCAAAGTTGTGCAATCAAGGATGCCTTTCGTGCGGTAGTGCACCTGGTAGCTAAATACCAGAATAATCTGCGCGAAGCTCTTGTAGAGAATGTGATGGCCGGCGGGGACTCTGCTGCCAGGGGACTGCTGGTTGGTATGTTCCTGGCGGCTTACAATGGCATGAATGCTCTTCCTGCAGAATGGCTCTCCGGCCTCAGGAGCTACCGGCAGATCATAGATCTCCTAACGCAAGTGGACGCCGCAAAAGGAGTGGCTTGAGCTGTGTGCTTGAGCCTCTCATCGATTAACAGAGCAGCTCAAAAACCACGCCTGGTTCTTATCTATTCCTACGGAAAAACAGAAGGAACAAGGACATGGGATTGATAATACTCAAGCTTAGCCGCATATGATCCTCCCGGTTTACGAAAAATCCCCACTCACTTAAAGTGGAGTGGGGATCAAGATGTATGGCTGCGGCTGCCGACGAATTGGTGAGTTTATTTCCCGCCGCAGGTGGGGCAGCCGCCGCTCTCTTCTTCTTTTTTCGGACCACCTTCTTGATCCTTGCCGAATTCTTTCACTATTTCGGCGATCTTTCGGAGCCGATCATCCACTTTGCGGAACAGAGTCCCTTCGGGGTAGGTTCCGTCTTCCTGCAGTTTTCCGGCTTCCATGCCGGTCAGGATCTCGATACCCTCTTCGATTGTCGAGACGGGCCAGATGTGAAACTTACCCTCCTTTACCGCCTCTACAACCTCTTCCTGCAGCATAAGATTGCGCACGTTCTTGGAAGGAATCATAACCCCCTGCGTACCCGTGAGCCCCTTAGCTTTACAAATGTCATAAAAGGATTTGATTTTATGAACTGCTCCGCCTATCGGCTGAATTTCTCCCTTTTGGCTGACAGAGCCGGTCACCGCAATGCCCTGACCGATCGGTACACCGGACAGGGCGCTCAGGAGGGCATACAGTTCGGTGCTGGAAGCGCTATCGCCGTCCACCATTCCGTAGCTCTGTTCGAAAGTGAGAGAGGCAGTCAGTGAGATAGGCTTATTGTGGGCGAACCGTTCCTTTAGAAAGCTACTGAGGATCATGACACCCTTAGTGTGAATGTTACCGCTCATCTTGGATTCACGCTCAATATTGATCACACCTTCGCGGCCCACCGATGCCACCGCAGTAATCCGGTTCGGCTTGCCGAATTCGTAGTCCCCGGTCATGAGCACGGAAAGTCCGTTGACCTGGCCTACCTTTTGACCCTCCGTCTCTATCCAGAACACATCCTTTTCGATCAGCTCTTTGATTCGCTCTTCGATAAGGTTGGAGCGATAGATGCGTTTCTGAATGGCGTTTTCCACGTGTTTCCTCTGAATGAACTCCGATTGGTCGAGTCCTGCGAAGTAATTGGCTTCCTTGAGGAGATCGCTGATATCCCCTAATTCCAGGGTCAGCTTGTCTCGATCTTCGGTGACTTCCATACTATATTCCATCACCCGCGCAACGCCGGTACGATCCAGATGTCGAATATCATGATCCCGGCAGAAAGCGGCCATCATTTTGGCAGATTCGATCACGTTTTCATCTTTGCGGTCCATCTGATTGTCCATGTGAGCTTTCACCTTGAACAGCTTTTGAAAACGATCATCGTAAGTATAGAGCCGTTGATA
>JAVEVM010000291.1:0-5350 GCA_034005055.1 Desulforhabdus sp.
GGGTAAGGTCATAGGATATTTGGAATCGCTCGGCTATGAAACCCTTTACCGCTCCCGAGGATTTTCCAACCATGTGCATGCCCTATCGGGTTTGGGGCGGATTGATTTCGTCTATGTGCAGGGGGAAACGGCCGAACAGCTTTTATCGCAATCGAAGCCGCTGCTCGATCTCGATGGGTCAATGATCCCGGTGGTGAAGGTCGAACACCTGATCGCACTCAAGGTGTTCGCTATGAAAAACGACCCGGAAAGAAGCTTGCGGGAACTGGCGGACATCCAACACCTGCTGCGCTTGCCCGGCATTGATCACCACGAAGTCTGTGGCTATTTCGAAAGGTTTGGTCAATTGGATAAATACCAACAATTGACTGGAAAGGAGAGATCAGATGCTGAACCTTGAAAAGGACCTGCCGCTCACCGGGGAAGACGTTGTCGCCATGGGAGCGAAACATCTCCAGGACTCCCGGGATGTTCGGAGTTATCTGGATTTCCTGACGGCCATTGGCGCCTTTGATGGCGCCAAGCCTCCTCCCAAGCTCTACCCGGAAATGTTTCAATTGGTGGATTGAGGATACGAACACGGCACGGCTCACGAAAGCTTCGCGCAGCATCTTCGATGAAGATCATACCCGAATTTTATTCTGGCATGATGCGGAACACGAATTCGAGGAGACAAGCCGGATCTGAGCAACTCCTTACTCTTCCCGTCCCTAATCCATTTTTTTTGCAATGATTCAGCGTTTCCTGATAATTAAAGCATCCATGTTTTTGAGTGATTTTCGGTGTTGCCTCTACTTGAATGCTTCGGTGAATGGGAATGCGAACTTTTCGGTTGCACAAATTGTTCAGCTGGCTGTTTTTCATGACTTTTGTTCTACCTTGCTCAACGGAAGCAAAAGAGCAATGGAGGCAAATGGATGACGGCTTGTTTTTGGGAGAGCTCGTTGGCCAAAATGAGTCGGATCAAAACCCATTAAAGATCACTATTCTAAAAATTGATCCCGCCAAACATTCCTTCAGCCTTCTGTGCGCGTCCGAACTGAAGGGCGAGAAGCTTACGATCAAGGAACGGGCACAGAAATTCAACCTGATCGCTGCCATCAATGCCGGAATGTATCAGACAGATGAACTGACCAGCGTCGGTTACATGAAGAATTTCAATCACGTTAACAACCCCAAAGTAAACGGTTATAAGGCTGTGCTGGCATTCAACAGAATTGACCAGAGTGTTCCGCCGATACAAATCATTGATCGGGAATGCCAGGATTATGCCGCCTTAAGATCGAAGTATCGAACCCTCTTCCAGGGGATCAGGATGATTTCCTGCGAGGGTAAAAACGTCTGGAAGCAGCAGCCCGATAAATGGAGCACTGCGGCGGTCGGCATCGACAAAGAGGGGAATGCACTATTTATATTTTGCCAAACCCCCTCGTCCGTACACGATCTCATCAACGTTTTGCTGGCTCTGCCGATATCGATCCACAACGCGATGTATCTGGAAGGCGGTCCGCCGGCGTCTTTTTACCTGGTCGATGCCGGCGTTGAGCTCAAACTGCAAGGATTTCCCAATTTTGATTTTACCGGGCCAATACCCAATGTGCTGGGAGTGGCGGCAAAATAGTATGGATCAGCAGATAGAGAGCACGGTAATTCATATAACTCTAGCGTGGAGATAAGATAGCATGTTTGCCTTGACCGAGGAGTTTATCCGCAATCAGGTGGCCGATTCCAGAATCATCTACCACCGCGGGGAAAAGCTTTTTCAAACCGGAGCCTACGCCTGCACTGAAGCCAATCGCGAGGTGGGGTCTTTTATTTACGAAGTGGACGGCAATTACGGCGACTACACGATCACCGTCGATTTTGCCAATGGCGGCCTCGATTACTCTTGCGATTGCCCGTACCCGGGCTTCGGCTGCAAACACACAGTGGCCGTTTTGCTCGACATCATGGACCGAATGCAGTTCGGCGACAAATGCGTGCAGCCGGCCGCAGTGGCCGATGCTCCGAGCTTGGCAGCCTGTCTGAGCGCTGATGAGATCAGGAATCAGGCCATCGAAGATCGAAAGAAGAGGGCTAAAAGTGAGAACCTGACCGCCATTCTTGGAGACATGTACAAGGGTGAGCACCTGGTTGAAACGGCCAGGGGAATTCAATACAAGGTTACCATCCACGATCCGGTCGCAGGGCGTGGGCACTGCAGTTGCCCCGATTATCTGACCAATCGGCTCGGCACGTGCAAGCATCTGGAAGCGCGAGATCGAGCGCTTCACGGTCGAGCGGGCCGCAGTAGTGGCGGGCGGACAGCAACGACGTGAGGCTTTGTACAACGATTCAGAAAGCCTGTTCAAGATTACCAATTATGAGGCTGTCCTGCGAGACGTGATGATTCTCTCGCGGTTCAAGCCGGACGTGGTCATTCTCGATGAAGCCCAACGCATCAAAAACTTCGCCACCAAAACGGCCGAAGCGGTCAAAAGCATTCCCCGCAAACATGCTTTGGTGCTCACCGGCACCCCACTGGAAAACAAGCTCGAAGACGTCTATTCCATCGTGCAGTTTCTCGACCCGCATATGCTCGCTCCACTTTGGCGGTTTGCCGCCGAGCATTTCATGCTGAGCCGCGATAAGAAGGGTAGAATACTCGGCTACCGCAACCTCGATAAGCTCAGCGAGCGGCTCAAAGCCATCGTCATTCGCAGGCGCAAAGAAGAGGTGCTGTCCGAGCTGCCCGATGAGATCGTTAACAACTATTATGTCGATCTGACCGACGAACAGGTCAAAATCCATAACGGCTACCTTCAGTCCTTCTGCCCCTCATCAACAAGAAATTCCTCACCCCCATGGATCTCAGAAGGCTGCAGGAGCTCCTTCTAAAGATGCGCATGGTTTGCGACTCGACGTATTTAGTCGATCGCCGTACCAATCTTTCCCCAAAGTTGAAGGAACTGGAAGGCATCCTTGATGAGCTGGTGCTGGAGAACCAGCGGAAGGTGGTGATCTTCAGTGAGTGGACCACTATGACCTATCTTGTGGGCAAGCACCTTTCACAAGCCTGCATCCCCTTTGTGGAACTGACCGGCAGAATCCCGGTGGCAAAACGGCAGTCGATTATTGATGAATTCACCAAAAATCCTCACTGCAAGGTCTTTCTTTCCACCGATGCCGGAGGTACAGGATTGAATCTGCAGGCGGCCGACTGTGTCGTCAACATTGAGCTGCCCTGGAACCCTGCCAGGTTGAGCCAGCGCATCGGACGGGTGAGCCGCATCGGGCAAAAGAGTCAGTGCGTCAATGCGGTGAACCTGATTGCCAAGAACAGCATCGAAGAGAAAATCCTGGCAGGGCTTCAACTTAAAAGGGATGTCTTTGACGGCGTGTTTGACGGCGGACCGGACATGGTTGAGTTTTCCCATGAAAAGAGAACGGAGATCCTCAATAAGCTGCGGGAAATGATGGGCGAAGAGCCCGCTTTACCGGTTGCAGAGCAAAGGGCCACCGAAGAGCTGCCGGAAGATACTCCCTACTATCTCAATCCCCAGGTGTTGCAGGAAAAAAGTGAAACGGTGGCCTTTGAGGCTGAAGAGCCCAGCTATGAGCCCGAAGCGGCAACCATTGAAGCTCAAAGCGATCAGCCGACCGGACAGACGGTCGATTTTAGCCTTGCTGTACAGCCGCCGGAGAAGCTCGAGCGCGTCCTCAATTCGGGCATGCAGTTCATCAGCGGGCTGCTGGAAATGGCCACCGGTCAAAAACTGAAAACGGTAGAAAGCGAGCAACAGATGATTCAGATCAATAAGGAGACCGGCGAAGTGACCATGAAATTCAAATTACCGGGGTTTTAGATTTCCCCGGATAGCGTCAGAGCTTTCCCAGGCTGTGAAGTGTAATGAGTATGAGGGATTTGCATGGAGTAAATACGTAGGCAAGTAATCTAGCGGCTGATGCCGGTAGCTGTGAGCATTTTCGAAGCTATTTTGCGTGCTCCAATCAGCATTGAATCGAAAATGTTTAGCTTTGGATGACGGTAAAAGAGAAAGTCTACAGGTTCATCGAATTTGGGCAATAGACTCTTGTCCGGACGCAGGCTACCCTGTTTTATGGCCAAATTGAACACCTCGGTGGCTGGTTCGATACGAATCCAGCCGATACAAACGTCACCCCGTTTGCTCTTTTTCAGTATGTACTTAAGCCAAAGGCATTTGCCGAGAGTCTGAAGAAATCCGCCTAACGTTTCGCCTGGCGAGTTAATGAGGAAGTGATAGACTGCATTAGTTCCTTTCAATTGCTTCTGCTGAAAAAGCATGTGTATGTGAGCGTCAATCTCTGCTTGCGTAAGAGGTTTATTCAGTCCCCGTAAAGCACCGTTCGAATAACCATCCGGAGAGAACATGAACCTGAAGCAGCCAGCCTGGTGCGCCAGCAAAAGAAAGGCTTGGTCGGCATACTTCAAGTCCATGTAAGCTCCCCATTTAACTCGAAGCCTTCTACGCAGAATTTCCTTGCAGATTTCTGTTGCCTGCTGAATGGGTATATTGAAAACGGTGTCGGCAAAAAAAAACGAGCTTATCCCATAACGCAAAGAAAGTTCTTCTATTTCATCAACGACTTTTTTGGGTTCCCTAGATCTGATCCTACTTCCGCCAAGAAAAGGATAGGTACAGTAACTGCATTTCTGGGAGCAACCTCTTTTACTCTGCACCCCGATGCTGTCAGGATGTCGATAATGGCGAAAGTCCATGACGTCTCTTCGTGGGGTCGGTAACGCACTAAACTCAGGCAGCGCTCGATATCCGGTATGTTTGACAGTTCCGCCATCGCGATAAAGCACTCCCTTCACTGACCAAGGAGCATGAAGGTTCTGCAAAAGCTCCGGAAAGGACTCCTCAGCTTCTAGAACGACTCCATAGTCTATTTCTGGGTTTTCTAACATGATTTCCCCAGGGAATAGCGAAAACCCAGATCCACCTGTGACGAGAGGCACATCTGGGGCGGTCTCTTTTATCAGCCGGATCTCAGTTTGGAAATATTTTTTGTAGTAGTTCTGAAAATGCATTCTGTCTTGATTGTCTATGTTTCTTAGTGAGATGCCAATCAGATCAGGTTTAAATTGAAGAATGAAACGGACGAGCTCTTTGGCAGGGTCCCCGGCTGTGTTAAGGTCGAAAAGCTTGACAACGTGCCCCCTCATGCAGGCAGCTATACTGCTCAACCCCAGCGGATAGACAGCATATTCAGATCCCGTCGAAGACTGAATCAAAAGTACTTTCAAGGCCTGCCAATTCTCCAGAGCCACGGTGCTGAGCTGATATCAACAAGCAAATCGAAATTACTGTAAATCATTCTGAGC
>JAVEVM010000292.1:0-5338 GCA_034005055.1 Desulforhabdus sp.
GGGTTTTCACTGCAGCTCTTGCCTGGTTGATGTTCAAGGAGCACTTCGACCGGCGCATCGTGCACGGCATGATTTCCATCACCGCCGGATGTGCTGTTCTTTCCCTGTCGACAAAAGAGCCTCTGTTAGCTTCCCGGGGCTCGATTGTCGTCATAGCTGCCTGTATCTTGTGGGGAATCGACAACAACCTGACACGAAAGATCTCGGCCGGAGATCCGGTTGAAATCGCCGCCGCAAAAGGGCTTATTGCCGGTATTGTCAATATCGGCGTCGCATTGATGAGCGGCACCAGCATCCCCGGGGTGTTTACTCTGCTGGGCTCCGGCTTGCTGGGGGTTCTCGGCTACGGGGTCAGTTTGATCTGCTTTGTTTTGTCTCTGAGGAGGCTTGGCTCCGCCAGAACAGCAGCGTACTTCTCGACGGCCCCGTTCATCGGAGCCTTCATTGGAATTCTTGTGCTTGGCGAAGGAATAACGGTGGAGCTTTTGGCGGGAGCTGTCCTGATGGCGGTCGGAGTGTGGCTGCACATCACCGAACATCATCATCACGAACATGGCCATGCGCCGTTCCAGCACAATCACCGTCACACCCATGATGAACATCACCAGCATCACGATGAGGATCAGCTCCAGCCGTATGGGGCTCATTGTCACCTCCACGACCACAGCAGAATGCTTCACAGCCACCCTCACTTCCCCGACATCCATCATCGGCACGGCCATTCACGCGATGATGCAGAAAGCGAGTGATTTCAACCTCACCGGCGTGATCCAGCACCTCCCCTGAAAACAAACAGGAGAACTATGCCGCCAACAAACCCTCCGATGTGAGCCCACCAGGCAATACCGGTGTACTGCTCGGCGCGTGAGAGCAGCGAAAATGTGCCGCTGAAAAACTGCAGCACAAACCAGAATCCGAGAAACACATAAGCCGGGACCTCAATGAGTGTGAAGAAAAAGAACAAAGGAACCAGAGTGAGTATCCTTGCTTTCGGGAAGAGAACAAAGTACGCACCCATTATTCCGCCAATGGCGCCGCTCGCTCCAACGGTGGGGATGCTTGACCCCGCGTTGGTAATGACCTGGATAGAGGCCGCAATAAATCCGCACAGGAGATAAAAGAAGAGGTAGCGCACATGGCCGATCTCACTTTCTATGTTGTCGCCGAAAATGTGCAAGACCCACATATTTCCTATGAGATGCAGCCAGCCTCCATGGATAAACATGGAAGAAAAAAACGGCAAAATCAGCTCACTCAATCCGAAGTGCTGCGCAACCCCCGGGCGGGTAATCCTGGCAGGCACCAGACCGTATTGAAACAAGAACGCTTCCAATTGTCTACCGAGCATCACTTCATGGAGAAAAACCAGAGTGCACGACAAAATGATTAAATAGTTTACCACCGGCACAGTTCTGGAAGGATTTGCGTCGCGTATCGGGATCATCTGGTTGAGCCTTCGTTTTCGGGTTGTATGTCATGCCGCGCTCCCTATCCAGGGCATTAGTAGGCTAAAGCATCCAACCGAAGCCACTTTGACATTAACACAACTCTATTGCCGACAGGGCAAAAAGCCAGCCTGGATTCTTTATTTGTTTTGCTTTCCCGAGGTTGAACGTTTCTGTTCAACTTAAATATAGACTGCACTGTGCTGAGTGCTGTAAACTGAGCGTCGAGCAGGTCTGCCGCAGCCCCGGGGTATATTCATCAGCCTTTATTGAAGCAAGGTCTCAGCCAGTAGAGATCGGGAAGAGACTATGAAGCGGCCCATTCAGCTTTTGGATCTGGTGAGTAAAGAAAAACTGGAAAAGATCCTCCAGGTTTTCACCGAAGTGACAGGAGTGGCATCAATCATTGCCGGCGTTGATGGGCAGCCGATTACAAGACCGCACAACTTCACATTTTTTTGCCTCAACTATTGTCGTTCCACCGATCAAGGACGCGCCAAATGCCAGGAAAGCGACAGCATTGGCGGACGGGAATCGGCTCGTCTCAAGAAGCCCTATATCCATAACTGCCTCAACAGTGGGCTCATCGATTGTGCGACACCGGTCATTGTCGAAGGGTACCATCTGGCCACCATCCTGGCAGGTCAGGTCCTGGAGGAGCCAATTGCTCTCCATGTAGCCGTGGAAAAGGCCCAGGCAATCGGCATCACGGATACGGAAGGATATTTGCGGGCGCTTGCAGACGTGCCCTTGATGAGTCGCGAACGGTTGCTCACTATCGCCAATTTGATGTCCGAAATCACCCACACCATCAGCGAGCTTGCTCTGCAAAAGTTCTTATTACACAAACATTCGCAACACTATCTCAGTCGATTGATCAACAGTGTATCCGATTGCATTATTTCGACCAACGCGGTCAGCTCGATCACCATGGTCAATCAGGCGGGAGCCGCGATGTTCGGCCGCGAAGCGGAACAGTTGATAGGCCAGCCTCTGCTGACGCTGTTGGCCGATGAGGACTCCAGGAGCGTGTATCAGAAGAACCTGGACTCAAACTTGGGGTGCAACTGGCGTGCTGAACTGAAGGCCGTGAAGACGGACGGTCAGGCTTTCCCGGTGCAGGTTTCTTTCTCTTCAATCAATGACGGCAACGACCAAAATATTGGCTATGTGGGTGTTATCAGAGACATTTCCGAAGAGAAAAGACTCGAGCGAATGAAAGAGGATCTGATCGGAATGATCACCCACGATATGAGAAATCCGGTGCTTTCCGTGCAAAAGGCCCTGCAGCTTCTGGTCAATGGAACCCTCGGGCCGCTTACGGAAAACCAGCGCAGCGTCATGGAGCTCGCACTGGTCACCTCACATCAGTTATTCGGGATGGTGAGCGATATCCTGGACATCTATCGAAATGAAAATGGGCAGTTCATGCTGTACCGTACTCCTGTGATGATGAACGAGGTTGTAATGGATAGTATTCGGCAGGTGGATTTCTTTGCCAAGGAAAAAAATCTGTCCATTCGCTTCATCTCGTCTTCACCAATTTCACAAATTATCGGGGATCAAAAGCGGCTGCGAAGAACTTGCGTCAACCTACTGGATAATGCCATCAAATATAGCCCGGAGAGAAGCGAGATTGTGGTCCAGACCTTGCTCCTCAACGGCAAAGAAAGACAGGCGGACCGACTCAGAAAGCAGGTGACCTCTTTACCTCCACTTCCAAGCGGAGAGCGGTACATACTGTTTACCATTTCCGATCAAGGGATCGGCATTGTGAAGAAATACCATCAGCGAATATTCGATAAGTATTTCACCGTGGAATCTGAACAGGAAAATAGAAGAGAGGGCGTCGGATTAGGATTAGCCTTCTGCAAACAAGTCATTGAAGCCCATAATGGTGCCATATGGGTTGAATCGCCCCTTGGGGAATTTGCGCCAGATCGACATCGGGGGTGCCGCTTCCATTTTGTGTTACCCGTTGATTGATTATGCGGCCGTCGGTTGATGAGGGTCTCTGCCGCTCGTTTGAGATGGAGGACTCAATGAGGGTTTTTTTAGCAGATGATCACCCGCTGTTTCGAATCGGTCTAAAAATTGCCCTGGATCAAGAAGAAGACATAGAAATTGCCGGTGAAGCTAGTGATGGCTTTGGTGCCGTGGAAAAAATTCAGGCAGATCCGCCGGATCTCTCTTTG
Organism: Desulforhabdus sp.; assembly: GCA_034005055.1. Classification (GTDB taxonomy): domain Bacteria; phylum Desulfobacterota; class Syntrophobacteria; order Syntrophobacterales; family Syntrophobacteraceae; genus Desulfoferrobacter. Next base: position 3,641 of record JAVEVM010000292.1, read on the forward strand.
ATTGACATGGATATGCCCGGGATTTCTGGGATAAGGGTCATTCGAATACTGCGCAAGACCAATCCTGACATGAGAATTCTTGTGCTTTCCACCTATGACGACGAAAAGTACATTGAAGGCGCCATGCAGGCCGGTGCCGATGGATATGTGCTCAAGTGTGTCGAGGTGGCGGAATTGGTGAGGATTATCAGAGCGTTTTGCAATGGGCTGCAGATAGTTTCTCCCTATTTGGTGAACCTGACACTCAGCGCAAGCCCAGTCGAAAAGATCGGTGAGTCGGAGGAGGTCGTATTGACTCAACGCGAAAAAGAGATCCTCAAATGCATTATCGACGGCCAAAGTAACAAAGAAATTTCCAATACGGTCTGCATCAGTGTCGAAACCGTAAAGAGTCACGTGAAAAACCTTTATCAGAAGCTGCAGGTCAAAAGCCGTGTGGAAGCGGCAATGATTGCCATGAAGAAAGATCTTCTCTGATTTCTGAGCTTATCGGCCCCCTCAGAATCCCCCGAAATAGGGAGCCATTTCCACTCTTCTGGGGGATTTACGCTTGTCTTGATTTGAGATCTAATGCATCCTGCCGGTATAGAACATGAAGAATGGAAGCTGGAATTCATGTGGCTGTTTAACGGTGCGTTAAAAAAACTCGAACATACTCTTCTCCATCACTGATATCCAAAACCTTTTAAACACGAACATCTTTCACATGACGACGATGCGGTACAATGCGACAGTCGGCAATCATCTTCTAATTGGAAAAAAGTTCCATAACCTTCGGTAGAGGCCGGATGCGTTGTGTATGAAACATAACTGAAAGGCAACTCAAACAGGGGGAACGAAATGAGTAGAATTCTGATTGCACCAAGTCGTTACGTTCAGGGCAAGGGGGCCATTCATGAGATTGGCGAGCACGCCGCCAGGCTCGGCTGCAAAGCGTTGGTCACCGGAGGAAAAACCGCCTTAGGTGTATGTGGTCAGCCGATCGAAGCCAGCTTGAAGGGGAAAAGCCTGAGCTGTCATCAGGAACCTTTCAACGGCGAATGTTCGGACAACGAAATCAATCGCCTGGTGGATGTCGCCAAACAAGCCGAAGCCGACTTAGTCATAGCCGTCGGCGGAGGGAAGGTCATCGATACCGGCAAAGCAGTCGCCCACTGTTTGAACAGGCCGGTGATCATAGTCCCCACCATTGCTGCCACGGACGCGCCCTGTTCGGCTCTATCGGTTGTCTATACCGACGAAGGCGTGTTCAGCCGCTACCTGGTTTTACCTCACAACCCCAATTGTGTATTGGTGGATACCCAGATCATAGCAGAAGCTCCGGTTGAATACCTGGTTTCCGGTATGGGGGACGCCCTTGCAACCTATTGGGAGGCTGATACCTGCGGCAAAAGCTGCAAGCCCAATGTATTGACAGGCGGCTACCCTCCTACCCGCTCCGCGCTCGCTTTGGCAAGGCTTTGTTATGACACCCTTATGGAGTATGGCCTGCAGGCCAAACTGGCGGTAGAGAAAAAATCGGTGACGCCGGCCGTAGAAGCGGTAGTGGAAGCCAATACCCTGCTCAGCGGACTTGGCTTTGAAAGCGGCGGGCTCGCCGGAGCCCATTCGGTGCACAATGGCTTCACAGTGCTCGAGAGCTCTCACCACAAGCTGCACGGCCAAAAAGTTGCGTTTGGAACGCTGGTCCAGCTTGTG
>JAVEVM010000293.1:0-5330 GCA_034005055.1 Desulforhabdus sp.
ATGACCGGAGTCTGGGTCAAGTAATTCATAGATCGTGTTTGCCGGTGGCATTCCTTCCATGCGTAGAATGTCTGACGCATTGCACTGATGGTCCATATCCACAACCAGGACCTGTTTTTTCATTCTGGACAATGCAACAGCGAGATTGCAGGTGACACTCGTTTTTCCGACCCCACCCTTATTATTGCAGATACCGATTATTATTCCGCTCCTTCTCATTTGCGTTTCCTTTCTTTTTGGTTAACGCAAGCAGGTGACTACTGTTTACGCCTGTGCCGTAACATGTTGTTGTTGCATTAATTTTTTTTGACCTAAGGGACACAGCTAACGGATTCGGTGTTGTCACAACGTTTTATCTTCAGCGAAACAAACCGTGCAATCACGTGGGACAGAAAATCCTGCTCCAGAACGCAGTTTTTTCAGAATTTTGGGGCGATCTGATTCTTGATGTGGAGGGGGAGCATGGACGTATTAAAATATTGAGAGCAGATGACCGTCGCTGAAGAGATCAAGGAGGGGAGGGGTTAGTACTTTGGACAATCTGTGACCTGACAAGGAAAAATTGGGCATTGCATTAGACACATTTCTGCGTGGTACTTTGCGTCGTACTTGTTTATCTGGGAAACGGTACCACGAGTCGTAATTGCGGTACCGCATTGCTCCCGTAAAAGCTAATATCTAAGTAACTTCATATTGTTAGAGCTAGATATACTTGGCCTCTCGCCGAAGACTCCGGTTCGAACCCCGTTGGAACACCAAGACCCCTCATTCAATGAGTTTGCTTTTCTGACATGGTGTGCTCCATTTTCGCTCCATGAGGCTTTGAGGCTAGGTATAATGCGGTCGGTAAACTGATTACGAATCAGCTGCTCTACCCCTGAGCTACGCCGGCTTTATTTGCTGTGGCCTATATCATGGGGATCTCTGCAAGGTCAAGGAGAAAACCGGTGAGAACGAACGCCATCGCTGTTCGCAAAGGGAGCAGCTATGGTTGAGCATCGAAAGCAAAAGATCGCTCCTCGTGATCGGCTTGGGTAATCTTCTTTCTTTCTTCCCTGGATGAGTATGTCACCTGCAGTTGAGCTTTATTGATGAACCGTAAAAAAGACAGCTTTTACTCTTGTTAAATTCCGTTCGATGCGGCAAATAGTGGTCCATGCGTGCGATGATTCTTGCTGCAGGATTGGGGACCAGACTGCGTCCGCTCACCCGGGCCAGGCCGAAGGTGCTGGTGCCGGTGATGGGAATGCCGCTTCTCGATTTCTGGATAGGAAAGCTCTATGAATCGGGATTCGAAGCAGTGGTTGTCAATGCTTTCCATCTTCCCGACAAGCTCGTCAAGGCCATTCACGAGAACAAATGGCCCATACCGGTAGAAGTCCGCGTTGAGCCGGTCCTGCTCGGTACAGCCGGCGGCATCCGAAACGTTCTCGATTTTTTTGGCGAGGAACCGTTTGTGGTGGTGAATGGGGATATCATCTGCAATGTGGATTTTCAGAGCTTCTATGAAAGCCATTTAAGATCGGGTAGTTCGGTCAGCCTCTTACTGCACGATTATGCCTTGTTCAATAATGTTGCCGTTAACAATGGATTTGTGCTTGGGTTTGCCGATGAAGCGAGAAGGCTCAACAGGGAACAACCTGATGTGCGGTTGCTTGCCTTCACCGGGATACATGTTTTGGAGCCGCAAGTTCTGAGCGACCTTGAGCAAGGTCGCCCCCACGAAATCATCCCCGCTTACCGCAACCTCATTGAGGCCGGCGAGCCGCCGCGGGCTTATCTTCAAGAAAGTCTCAATTGGCGAGAAATCGGCTCCGTGGAAGCCTATCGGGCCGTGCATGCAGAGCTCGCCGGAGCGCCTGCGAGATCCTTCGCGCCCCTGAGGTCTGGGGGAGATATTAGCGTGCATCCGCAGGCCGAAGTTTCGCCTCAGGCGGATTTGAGGGGTATGGTCATCGTAGGCCGAAATTCGCGAGTAGAGCAGGGCGCCCATCTGGAAGATGTGATCATTTGGGATAATGTTACCGTTCGGCAGAACAGCCGCCTGCTGAACTGCATCGTTACGGATGGAATGGAGGTGGGCGGAAGCCATGAAAACGAAATTCTGTGCGAGAGAAATGATTAGCTCCAACCATGCACCTGACGATGCAGTGAATCCATTGTTGAAAGCCTGCAGAGAGCTCGGGGTTTTGTCGGCGGAGGAGCCGGAGATAAGCGCTTTACAAGGAGACGCTTCCGATCGTAGGTTTTTTCGCATTCGTCAGGGTGCAATCAGCTTAATCGGGCTCATTTCACCGCGCAAGAATCGTTTTGGATTGGATGAAAATGATTCCTATTTCTTCATCGGCAAACACCTCGCAAGGCACAACTTGCCTGTGCCCCGCATCCTCTGGGCTGATCCGCAGCGCGGGCATTTTCTGCTGCAAGATCTCGGGGATTGCCATCTGCAGAGGCTCGTTCGGCGGCGAGGGAACATCGGGCAGCTGTATCGACGTGCGGTCACTCTTCTGGTTAAGCTGCATCGACTTGTGCCGCAAGGGTTCAAGCGGGAGTTCTGTTTTGACGGAGATACTTACACCCCTTCTTTTGTTTATCGACGTGAACTGGAGTATTTTAGAAACTCTTTCTTGAATGATTATCTGCACCTGGGAGTCGCAGAAGAAGATCTGCGCAGGGATTTTGAGAATCTGGCGGAAGCGGCGGGAGCTCAAAAGACTTCGCAGGTCATGCACCGTGACTTTCAGAGTCGAAACGTCATGGTTTGTCGGAGAGGTCTGTGGATCATTGATTTTCAAGGAATGCGCTTCGGGCCTCCGGCCTATGACCTGGCGGCATTGCTGCTCGACCCTTATGTCCACATGCCGAAACGGCTGCAGAAGGTTTTGCTGAGCTATTATTGGTCGGCTGCGCACCGATTCATGGGATGCACTTATAGTGAATTTCTTGCTTCCTACCATGCGGTGCGACTGTGCAGAAATCTGCAGGTTCTGGCAGCCTATGGATTCCTTAGCGTGACTAAGGGAAAAAGTCAGTTTCTACAATACATCCCGAGGGCATGGCAGCAGCTTTTGGAATGGTGGCATTCAAGTCTTGCAGATCGTTATCCGAAGCTCAAGAAATGCATCGCAGAAATCCGCCGCAGCAACAGGATGCTTTTAAGCCGGTATTTGTGAGAGCTTGCCTGAACAAATCGGAGACTTCAGGCGCATGTCGGCAAACTTTTGCGTGACATCGGCCGTGTAAATTGTTATAGGCGACTTGCCTGAAATGTGATCAAAGATAACGGCAGGGCGAGGCGAATTCGGCCTGGATCAATGCAGCTTTCGCCCTGCCGATAAATTCTACACCAGGAGGAAGTTGATGGCTTCAAAATCGCAAAAGACTGAAAAAATAAGAGCGCGCAAGAGCCGTGCGAACAAAGACAATCTGAAAAAGAGGGAAAAGCAGTTGCAGGCAAATCTGGAAGTACTGCAAAGGGTCGTTCGGGAAAAATAGAGTCCGGAGTCAAAAAGAATACCATCCGTGAGCGTAACGTCGGCTCGTTTGCCAGGAGCTTATCCGAGAATGCGCTCTTCATGTAGCGCAGCCCTTTAGGGCCGCCAGTCTAAGCAGGGCTAAAGCCCTAAGCTACACATTGTCGGACTGTCTCCTAGTCTTCCAGTTCCACTACTTTGACCAGGTTGGTCGTTCCCGGAACGCCGAGAGGAACCCCCGCGGTGATGATCAACAGATCGCCCGATCTGGCCAATCCATGCCGAAGTGCCCACGATTTTGCCTTATCGAACATCCTGTCGGTATCTTCGAACAGATCGATTTTTATTGGTATAACTCCCCATGAAAGGGCGAGCTGCCGTTGCGTCTCAAGGCTCGAAGTGAGACCTGCCACCGGGCACGGCGGTCGAAAGCGAGCAACCAGGCGCGCCGTGCTGCCCGAAAAGGTGGTGGCCACGATGACGGCCGCTTCCAGATCAAGCGCCAGTCGGTAGGCGGCGCGGCCGATGGCGGCTGCGGTTTGGGGCAAAAGCTCGGGAATGGATTGATCCATCAGGGCGGTGTCCGTCAAGTAAGGCTCCGTGGCACGCGCCACCCGATCCAGTATCATCACGGTTTCTCTGGGATACGATCCAATAGCGGTTTCGTCCGAAAGCATCAAAGCATCGGTTCCATCGAGGATTGCATTTGCGATGTCGGCTGCTTCCGCACGAGTGGGGCGCGGGTTCTCCATCATGGAACGAAGCATCTGGGTAGCGGTTATGACCGGCTTGCCGGCCTTGCGGGCGACCTCGATTATTCTTTTTTGAATTATCGGTACGTCTTCCAGAGGCACTTCCACTCCTAGATCGCCGCGGGCGACCATGACTCCGTCCACCTTGGCAAGGATCGCTTCCAGCCGCTCCACCGCCTGGGGTTTTTCAATTTTTGCGATGATAAGCGGCCGCCGCTCGATCTGATCGAGCACTTCAAGCACCGGGTCAATATCTTCCGGTGTTCTGACAAAAGAGAGCCCAATAAAATCAACTTTTTCTTCAAGGCCTAATTTGAGATCGAGGCGATCTTTTTCCGTGAATGCGGCAATGCGAAGATCGCTTGCCGGCAGGTTGATTCCTTTGTGCGACTGCACCGTTCCGCCGACCGTGACTTCGCAATCAACCTGGGTGTGCTGCTTGACTTTGACGGTGAGCTCAACGGTGCCGTCGGCTAGTAGGATGCGGTCCCCAACGGCGACATCTTCCAACAAGTAAGGGTAATTGACCGGGATGACGGACGAGTCGGAGCTTTCAGCAGAAATGAGCGTCACTTGCTCGCCCGTCTCGAGCTCGCGCTCCGGCGGAAAAAGAGTGCCCAAACGGATTTTCGGGCCTGCCAGATCCTGAAGGATGCCAATTTCTTTGTCCATTTCCACCGAAAGACGACGAAGGGTCCTTATGGTTTGTCGATGAGTTTCGTGATCTCCGTGGGAGAAGTTTAATCGGGCTACGTCCATGCCCGCTCCCATCAATTCTCTCAACCCCTCGGGGGAACTGGTGGCAGGTCCTATGGTGCAGACGATTTTGGTTTTGCGTCGTAATGAACGGGGCTTCATATTCCTCCTTTGCAGGATGATGATATCATCGTGCCGGACAACTGCCCAATAGATCGCGGTACGCTAAACCATAATACCTAATCGATCAGCAGGCAAATAATGTCCATCACGTTGGTGCGAGTGGGACCGGTTCTGAATAGACAGCCGATTCGATCGAACAGGCTGTATGAATCATTGCGGGTAAGGTAATCGAAGGCGGCCATGCCGATGCGGCGGGCGTGGGCGCATGTATGGCCGTCGACGACAG
>JAVEVM010000294.1:0-5329 GCA_034005055.1 Desulforhabdus sp.
AATTCACCGACGGCGCGGTGATAAAGATCATTAGAGAGTATACCCTGGAAGCCGGCTTACGTAATCTGGAGCGCGAAATTGCGATGATCTGTCGCAAGCTCGCCCGGATTCGGGTACAAAACGGAGAAATGTCCGCGCGACTCACAGTCGATGAAGAGATGACGGCAAAGCTCCTCGGCCCCCGCAAATTCACCCACGAAATCGCGCAGGCGGAACATCGCCTGGGGGTGACCACCGGACTTGTCTGGACCGAATTTGGCGGGGAGATCATCTCTGTTGAGGCAACCCTCATGAAAGGGAGCCAGCAGCTGATCCTGACCGGTTCATTAGGGAGTGTGCTGCGGGAATCGGCGCAAACGGCACTCAGCTATGTTCGGAGCAATGCTGAGCGCTTTGCCATCGACACCAACTTTTTCGATGGCAACGACATCCACATCCATATCCCTGCCGGCGCCATAGCAAAAGACGGCCCTTCGGCCGGATTGACCATCGCCATGGCACTGTTGTCGCTCCTTACCGCCAGGCCCGCCCGCAGAGATGTTGCGCTTACCGGGGAACTGACCTTGAGCGGCAGCATTCTACCGGTAGCCGGTATTCGCGAAAAGATCCTCGCAGCTCAAAGGGCGGGAATCCGGACTGTCGTCTTCCCTAAACGCAACGAAGTGGATGTGGCCAGCCTTGAAGAGGATGTGAAACAAGGCGTCCAGGTGGTTCTCGCCGACGAGATTCCGCATCTGATGGAGATTGTGCTGACCTGATGGGCTCTCTCATTTAATCCATACCGTAGCGCTTCAGCTTACGCCACAGAGAAACCCGATCTATGCCAAGGATTTCGGCTGCCTTAGTTTTATTGCCGTCTACTTGTTCCAGGACCCAGCTTATATGCTCCCGTTCATTCTCTTCCAGAGATTTGAATTCTCGACTTGGCCGATGAATCTTATGAACCATCTGCTGCAGGTCGGGCGGCAGATGATGGACTTCAATGGTGTTTCCCCTGGCTAGGGTAACCGCTCTTTCCATAATGTTTTCCAATTCCCGAACATTGCCCGGAAACTGATACGACATCAGAATATCCATGACCTCATCGGAAATCGCTTCCACCGGTTTACCCTGAGCTTCCGAAATCTTGCGCAAAAAGTGAATGCTCAGGAGCACGATATCTTCCCTGCGATCTGCCAGCGGGGGAACTACCAGACCGATAACATTCAATCGATAATAAAGATCCTGGCGAAAATCGCCCTGCTCGACTTCTCGCTTAAGGTCTTTATTGGTTGCCGCCAGCACCCGTATGTCTACCGAGATCTCCTCGGTTCCACCCACGCGCATCAGATTCCGCTCTTGCAGGACCCGCAGCAGCTTCACCTGCATCGCTAAAGGCATATCACCGATTTCATCCAGAAGGATCGTCCCCCCGTGAGCCACCTCGAGCAATCCCTTCTTGATACCGCGTGCGCCCGTAAAGGCTTCTTTTTCGTGTCCGAACAGCTCGTTTGCGAGCAGCTCTTCATTTAAAGCGCCGCAGTTGACTGCCAGAAAGCGATTTGGCGCCCGGGGGCTAAGCCGGTGAATGGTTTTTGCCACCAATTCCTTGCCGGTTCCCGTTTCTCCCTGTATGAGCACATTGCAGTCGGTGGGTGCAATCTGTTCAATGGTCTTTCTGAGATTCTCCATTGCCGCACTGTTGCCAATCAGTACAGGGGTGTCCCGCCGGTCTTTGAGCTTTTGTTTCAGCTCGCCCACTTCTCGCCGCAGCAGTCTCTGCTCCAGAGCCCGTCGGACGAGTGCGCGTACCTCTTCGATCTTGTAAGGCTTGGGGATGTAGTGATAGGCGCCCCTTTGAATGGCCTCAACGGCGGAATTCACGGTGGCGTAGCCGGTTAATATAATGACCTCCGTGTCGGGATAAAGCTGTTTGGTCCTCCGCAGGACAGCCATGCCATCCAGGGGCTGCATGCGAAGGTCGGTCATGACCAGATCGAACTCGTTTTTTTCCAACTCACGGACAGCGGCTGCGCCATGTTCCGCGCAAACAACGACGTAGCCCTCTTTTCGCAGGATGTGCTCCAGATTTTCACGAGCAATCGGTTCGTCATCAACAATCAGAATTCGAGCTTCGCTCATCCGCCTTTATACCCTTCAGCAAACCGCTTCACCCGGGAAGCGGATAATGAACTGAGTGCCTTCTCCCTCCTCACTCTGCACGGAGACGGAGCCATGGTGTTTTTGGATGATCCCATAGACGATGGATAGTCCTAGTCCGGTGCCCACTCCCACATCTTTAGTGGTGAAAAACGGATCAAAAACACGCCCGATATTCTGCTGAGGAATGCCGACCCCGGTATCCTGGATAATGATGACCACTTCCTTGCCGGGAGCTTGCCTTTCTGCGGTAATTCGTATCTGACCGGGCGGATTAATGGCTTGGATCGCATTTTCAATCAGATTTAAGAAAACCTGCTGCATGCGCTGGGCGTCAAGATTCAAAGCCAGATCCGCAGGAATTTCCTTGATGATCTCAACGCCCGGGGGAATCTGGCTGGATATCAAAGCGACCGATCGGTCAACAACTTGCAGCAGAGGGGTTGGAGCAAGACAGAATTCTCTCACACGAGAAAACTCCAAAAGCCCTCTAACCGTATCTCGCGCACGGTGTACTTCCTGTTCAATATTCATGAGCATCTTGCGAAGAAACTCAGGTTCACCGGTGGCGAGCTCTTCCTGCAGGATCTGGCAGGAAGTGGATATGTTGTTGAGTGGGTTATTGAGCTGATGGGCAACTCCGGAGGTCAAAGTTCCCAGAGAGGCGAGCTTCTTTGCCTGCAATAGCTGATCTTGTCTGTTCTCCAGCTCGGCCACCATTCGGTTGAACGCTTCCACCACTCTCTGCGTTTCATCGCGTGTATTGAGCACCGGAATAGGCCTGAAATCGCCCGCCGCAATACGGACTGTGGTCTTTTCGATCACCCGCAGAGGCCGAATGATCTTGTGCGCTACAAGAGTGATCAAAAACCCCCCCAGAACCAGAAACACCGATAAGGACAAGAGAAGTTGGGCCTTAAGAGTGCTGATGATGTTCAGTATTCTTTTTCGTTCGAAAGAGACCAGCTCTTGCGAGAGATCCACCAGGATTTTGCCGCGCTCCCGTAACTGCTCTTCCAACTCGGAATTATCGGCGTGGGTGATCTTTTCGCTCCCCGTAAACTTGTTCATCAAATCGCTGTAAGCAACGAGCTCCTGCTCGAGCGAATTGAATATGGAGGCTCCCTTGAACGATTTTATCTCTTTGGAGATTTTGCCCAGTATATCCATACCAGCACGAACATAGCGGCGATTCTCTTTTTGATCCTCCGCAGAGCCATATAAGAGATAATTTTTTTCGTAACGACGCATTTCCAGGATGATATTGCTGAAATCGTCCGCTACTTCAACAAAATGCTGCTTGTGCTCGATTTCGCGCAGGTAATGGTAGGAAAGCCCGCCCACCATACCAATCACGACCATGCAAAGAGTGAAGCCGACTATCACCGTTTGTCGTATGTTCAAAACGGGAAATCTACGGTGCATGAGCTGCATCCCTTGAACGGTTATGTCTTACGATCATCATTTGCGTGCGCACAGAGCGGTCCCTTGCCGAGCCCCACAGTTACACACACATGACCCGTGGATAAGAGCTTTCTGAAAATTGCTCACAGCAGGCAATTTGCGGATAAAATGGGCGGACATGAAGCCCGCCCCTACACAATAAACCAGCATAAAATGTAGGGCGTGGTTTATCCACGCCCAGTCAATTTTCAGACGGCCTCTAAGACGCGGCGGCACGATGATATCACCTGTACAGTTGTTGCCTGGGGCCCACTCGAGGCTCGCGACGTAACGTTACTTCGGGTTCCGCTGAATGGCTCGATTGACAAATCGCACCATATCAATCTTGATGCATAGAGTAACTTACACTATTTGGGTAGGAAATGAAATGGCTGCTGAAGTGGAAAAAATGGAGAAAAGAGGATTTTCAGCGGCATAATTCGCTGACAACACCCATTACGAAGTGATTCTTTGTCCGATCCATGGTCTTGTTCCTATTCTACGATTGCGCCGCATCAGTCCTACTGCGTTTCCCGTGGCGCATCAGTTTTCGCTCGTAAGCTGCATCGATCTTAGCCATCAAATCGTCCAGGGGACACGGTTTCAGCAAATACTCGTAACCACCGAGCTTCATGATCTCCACAGCGACATCCAAGCAGGCGTGCCCAGTCAACATAATGACTTCGACTTGCGGATCGATTTTCTTAATCCTTGCCAGTGCCTCCAGTCCATCCATCTCAGGCATCTTGACATCGAGCAGAACGACATCATAGGTTTTGCCTCTTATTTGCTGCAACGCATCTTCACCGCTACCAGCGGTATCCGCTTCCATCCCGGCTACGGTAAGGTGCTTCCGTAGGGTGGTTCGGAATCGTTCCTCGTCATCGACTATCAAAATTCTAGGTCCTGAGGACATTACTACTCACCTCCTTTTCCCGTCCAAGTGGAAAGCGAACAAAAAAGGTGGTCCCCTCTCCTGTCTTGCTCTCAACGTTGATACGTCCCCCAAGTCTGGCCACGATCCCATGGCAGATCGATAATCCTAAACCAGTCCCCTTACCCACTGGCTTGGTCGTAAAAAAAGGGTCGAATATTTTTCTCAAATGCTCTTGAGGAATCCCACACCCGGTGTCCTTTATTTCAATAACAACCCAGCCATCCTGTTCCGCGAATGTAGAAACGGTGATTGTGCCATCCGTGCCCACTGCATAGAGCGCATTGTTCAAAAGGTTCAAAACCACTTGCCGGATGAGGGGTGGATCGGTGAGAATAGCGGGCACCGTTTCATCATAGCTTCGCACGAGGATTATACCTTTTTGAACTGCTTCCTTTTCCACTAACTTGACCATGTCTTCAAGCAACTTATTGATCTCTGCCCTCTGTATGATCGGTTCTTTCTTCCTGGCAAAATCCAGTAGCTTATGAGTAATCTCTCTGCATCGGTCGATCTGTTTGACAATTTGCTGCGAAGAATCCTTAAGCTCTTCCTGCCACTCCTGGATTTTTTTTCCGCGATCTTTCAAAAGATACTGCATCCATTCTGCTTCCTGACCAATGATGGCCAATGGGTTGTTGATCTCGTGTGCAATTCCGGATGACAGTTCACCAACAGCTGCCAGTTTTTGCGATTGTAGCAATTGCTGATCCAAGGCGTACTTTTGTGCGTTTGCAGTTTCCACCAAGTGGGCAAGACGACGATTACAACCGAAGCAAGCTAACGCCAGCAACGAAGCAGTTGCTGCAAACA
>JAVEVM010000295.1:0-5314 GCA_034005055.1 Desulforhabdus sp.
CGGGGAGTCGTATTCTTTCAGGATGCTCGCAAGGTAGGCGTGCATTTCCTTGCGAACTTTTCCATCTGCCAGGAGATCTTGCCGGTTCTTGGTGGAGAAGATGATGTGGATGTAAACCTTGGACAAGGATTGCGCCATGGCAGAACCTTCTCCTATGTAACCCTTTCAGGGTAAATTGATTTACGGGACCTCGTCACCCAGGGTGGCGCTCCGCTGACCCTGGGCTGGTCTATGAAGCCCTTTCAGGGCATAAAAAGCGGATTGATTGTGCAGCCATCTTGGCTGCGATTTTCACCACCCCAGACCAGGGCCTTAATCTCGGATGGACCGATCGTCAAAAAGAACGGGCTCGATATTGGAAAGATCAAAGATATGCTGGAACGGATGCCGGATATCCAGGCAGTCCATTATCTGCATGCATGGAATGTATGCGCATCCAGTTCAGGAAGCTATCCGCACCCCTTCACATGGAAACGACAAGGGGCTGCATCTGCTCAGCAGACCTGCGGGCGATGCCCGCAAGCTGCCGGAATGATCCGGTTGAACCGGTTATGCAAGGCTTCAGCTAAGCCGCCAGCTCATACAATAGGGCGGCCGCCGAGCGTATGCCGCGATGGAAGTCATCCAGGGAGAAGCGTTCATTAGGAGAGTGTGCGCCGTCATCCGGGCTTCCCCAGCCCATCATCAGAATGCTGTCCAGCTTAAGAACCTCTTCAAAAATGTTCACAATAGGGATGGAGCCGCCCTCTCTTATAAACACCGGAGTCTTACCGAAGCCGATCTCTATGGCCCTGGCCGCAGCCTGAATGCTGGCCTGATCTCTGGAAACCAAAACTGGATCGGCACCATGCAGTTCGGTGATTTGGACCTTGACCCCATTGGGAGCCAGAGAATGCACGAAATCTTTGAATGCCTGATTAATGGCGCTCGGGTGTTGATGAGGCACCAACCTCATGCTCACCTTGGCTCCTGCTTTTGCGGGTATGATAGTTTTAGCCCCTTCCCCCGAAAAGCCGCCCCAGATGCCGTTAACATCAAGCGTCGGGCGAGCCGTTTTCCGCTCCATGATAGAATAATCAGTCTCCCCAACCAGTTCCTCGACCGCGAGATAAGACTTCAATTTGGCCTCATCGAAGGGTAGAGCCGCCATTGCTTCTCTCTCCCATGGCTCCAGCGCAGCTACATTATCATAGAATCCCGGGATGGCAATTGTTCCATCCGGGTTCTTCAGCCTGGCCAGGATGTCTGCCAACACCTGGACGGGATTGGCCACTATTCCGCCAAAGCTTCCCGAGTGCAGGTCGAACTTGGGTCCTCGTACATCCACCTGCAGGTAGGAGAGCCCGCGCAGACCATAGGTTATGGCGGGAATGCCCTGAGTGAATTGCGAACTGTCGGAAACGGCCACCGCATCCGCCTTAAGCTCGTTTTGGTGCGTCCTGAGGAAAGGTGCCAGATTAGGGCTGCCAATCTCTTCTTCCCCTTCGACCAAAATCTTGACATTGATGGGCAGCTTTCCGGCGACGGCCAGCACGGCCTCGATGGCCTTCAAATAGGTAAAAAACTGCCCCTTATCATCGGTTGCACCGCGCGCATACACATACCCATCTCGAATAGTGGGTGAAAAAGGAGGAGTAATCCATTCTTCCAGAGGTTCCGGAGGTTGAACATCGTAATGGCCGTAAATCAGCAAAGTGGGACGGTCTGAATATGGACAGCAGTGACCGTAGATCACTGGGTGCCGCGCTGTCTCGTACAGCTTGGATTGAAAATCAAGGCGCCTCAGATGGCTAAAAACCCATTCGGCGGCTCTTCGAACATCGGATGCATGTCGCGAGTACGTGCTCACACTCGGTATGCGGAGAAATTCTAGAAGTTCGTCTACATATCGTTTTCGATTGCCATCGATCTTCGCCAGAGTGTCTTGCGGGATCATGAAAGATTCTCCTTCCTGCGCTTTTGATGATGATTCCAGATCTTATCAGAATACAATTTTTTAGACATTGCGCAAATACATTTAAGCACTCTGAGTCCCGAAGGAACTTCAGTGTCCTGCAACACAGCGCCGATCAGCGGGAACCGTTATAGTAAATCTCCATCCGGAAACACCAGGCTTTAGCCCTGCTAAAACTGACAGCCCTAAAGGGCTGCACTGCATTAAGCAACAGTTTCTTCGGACCCGAACTAGTCACCAAACTGAATGTTTGGATCTGGATGGTTTGAGCCAATTGCAGTACTATCTTATATACAATCGAGAGTATCGGTGGATGATGAAGATTCACCGCAGTTTTTTGAAAGGGAAAACACTTTATGAGCGTTCACTTCAGGACTTTTCCCAGCGCCGAGGATATAGGCAAAGAAGCGTGGAATAGCATGGCCTTCGGCGCGAGTCCCATGATGGAATGGGAATATTTCTACTGCCTCGAAAAATCGTCTTCAGTATCTCCGTTGAGAGGTTATCAGCCTTTCCACTTGGTGGCCTTTGAGGACGATCATCCCGTCGCATTGGCTCCGCTCTATGAACGCGACCGTGCCTGGGTCGAATTCGGCGACGGTGGACTGATCGAGTTCCTCAGCGAGCTAACCGGCATTCCGTTTCAAAAGGGATTGGTAGGCACCATACCATTTACTCCGGTCCCTGGTTATCAGTTTCTGCATGCCCCTGATACGGACCCCGCAAAAGCCTGCAAGATGCTGCTGGATTACATCGACTTTCGATGCCAGACGCGGGGTTTGTCGACGGCCCGAATCTATTTTTTGAGTCACACATCGGCAGTGCTCCACTCGCTGCTTTCCGAGCAGGGCTACGTTCGTCTGACAGGTGAATACTACGAGTGGTTCAATCGCGATTTCGGCTCATTTGACGACTACTTGGGATCCTTGAAATCGAGCCGCAGGACTAAGATCAGAAGGGAGATACGCACGATTCGAGAAAGCGGAATCAGCATCGAAATGATACCCGGCACCGAGGTACCCCCAGAGTATTATGACGATATGTACCAACTATACGTCAACACCTGGGAAAAACATATGGGGCCGACGATCGCGCCGTTTCTCAACAGGGAGTTTTTTCGCCTGCTGGCTCGCAATTTTGCTCACCGGAGCAGCTTTTCGATTGCTCGGAGCTCAAGCGGCTTGATTGCGCTGGCTTTGTTTTATGCTAAGGCCGGGGCTCTTTACGGTCGTTATTGGGGGTGCTATGAGGAGAGGCCTTTCCTTCACTTTGCTACCTGCTATTATCATCCCGTCGATTATGCCATAAAGAACAAATTCCTCATGATGGATCCCGGTTTTGGCGGAGAGCACAAAGTGATTCGAGGCTACGAGACCGTGCCTGTTCACCATTACATCAAGTTTTTTGGAGAGCAACAGCGACGCATAGCGAATCTCGTTTTAAGGCAGGTTGGCATCCCTTTCGACAAGCCGCACCAACGGTTTGTCTGATCCAACCCTGGACACTTGCCCATAAAGCCGGCGGATATCATGCCGGCGGGAGCCGGCATGATAACGGGCGCCTGCTTCGCTGAGCGGTTAGAAGCTGAGATAGAACGAGAATCCGGGAGCAACGTAAGGCAGCGGATACGCTGCATAGGGTCCGTAGGGCCGGTAATAGTAAGGACCCCAGCGGTAGGGCCTGTAGAAGGGTCGCGCATACGGCCTGTAGTAAGGCCGGTAATAGGGTCGGACGTAAGGCCGATGGTAGAATCTGCCATAGGGCCTGTAGTAGCCACCCGGTCTCCCATGTCGTACTGCCGTATAGGAACCCCGGTAGGATGCACCGACCGCTTGGTAAGATCCTGTATCACCTCGGCTGTAATCTCCGACGTAAGCTCGACTATAATTTACCGCCACTGCCCCCTCTGAACGGTTCGCCGCATAGCTTGGAGCAGTCAGAAGAAGTACAGCCAACACAGCGAAAGCGAATGTCAAGATCCTGAAATGCTTGCTTTTCATTGCATCACCTCCTTGTTTCGCGTTCATGTATTAATATAACTCTTAAATGCAAATAATGCGAAAAGCGCAAGACCGGCAGTCGTGAGCAAGATGACCGTTGCAACTTGATTGACAGTAATCCGCAAAGGCCTTAAGGTTCAGTTTGGGTAGTCTTGGGAGAAGCTGACAATCGAGGGAAACGCTCAGGGTAAGGAGTACACACTTTGGCGAAGAAGAACCTCACTCAAAAAATACTGGAAGCCCACTTGGTAGCAGGTCGACTTGTCGCGGGCGAAGAGATCGGCGTCAAGATCGATCATACGCTCTTGCAGGACGCTACCGGTACCATGGCGATGCTGGAATTTGAAGCTCTCGGGCTTGATGCGGTCAGAGTCGAGCTTGCCGCCCAGTATGTCGATCATAATATTCTTCAAACGGATCATAAGAACGTAGATGACCATAAATACCTGCAAACGGCCGCAGCTCGCTACGGCATTTACTTCAGCCCGGCAGGTAACGGGGTATCCCATCAGGTGCACATGGAGCGCTTTGGCATCCCGGGCGGGATCATCCTGGGGGCCGACAGTCACACGCCGGGGGCGGCGGGAGTTTCGATGCTGGGTATTGGCGCAGGGGGACTGGATATAGCCATGGCGATGGCCGGCCAGCCTTATTACCTGCCGTGCCCCAAGGTGCTCGGGGTCAAGCTGGTCGGCGAGCTTCCTGACTGGGTCAGCGCCAAAGATGTAATTCTTGAAATGCTGCGCCGCTATGACGTCACAGGGTGCATCGGTAAAATCGTGGAATATTACGGACCGGGAGTCAAGAGCCTGTCCGCCACCGATCGTGAGACCATAGGCAATATGGGAACCGAATTGGGGGCGACCAGCTCCATTTTCCCTTCCGATGAAAACACCCGAAGCTATCTTGAAGCCCAGGGGCGTGAGGAGGTCTGGGCCTCTTTAGCGGCAGACGACGGGGCGGAATACGATCAATATGACGAGATCGACCTGGCGACTCTGGAACCTTTGATTGCGTGTCCTTCTTCACCGGGAAACGTGGTCCCGGTGAGGGAAGTGGCCGGAATAAAGACCCATCAGGTGATTGTGGGCAGTAGTGTCAATTCCTCTTTTCGAGATCTCATGGTGGTCGCGAAAATAATGGAAGGGCGCCATCGCCATCCTGACACCTCTCTACATGTCAATCCAGGCAGCCGCCAGGTGCTTGAGAATGTAGCAGCACACAGTGGATTGATGTCTCTTTTGACGGCCGGTGCACGCATCCATGAAGCCGGATGCCTTGGATGCATCGGTATGGGCCAGGCGCCCGGCACCGGTGAAGTGAGCCTGCGCACCATGCCGCGTAATTTCCCGGGTCGCTC
>JAVEVM010000296.1:0-5313 GCA_034005055.1 Desulforhabdus sp.
TGCGCCGTTCAGTTAAGCTTGACAATCTGAAAACCCGGATTTTGTGCATTGGTAATGTGCAGGAAGGGAAAGGAACAATTTATCTTGTCCGCGCCTTACCCCATCTTCTTTCAAAGGGACTCGATATAAGCGTGAACTTGGTCGGATCAATAGACAAAAGCTATCAAGCCTTGCTTGTAAATGAGCTGACGCGGCAAGGGACGGTGGAAAGAGTTAATTTTCTAGGTTATGAGAGTGATCCCGAACGACTAAAGCGTCAATACCAGGAAGCTGAGGTATTTGTTCTTCCAACACTCGGTGAGGGGTTCCCGCGGGTGCTCTATGAGGCCATGATGTCGGGTCTGCCGGTGGTAGCATCCAGTATCGGCAGCATCCTTGACAATGTACGCGGCACCGATGCCGTTACCCTGGTTCCTCCCAGGAACCCTGTGGCTATCGCCGATGCAATTTTTGAGTTAATAAGAAACGATGCCTTACGAAAAGACCGCATTGAAGCTGGTTACCGCTTTGCCGCTCGGAAGTTCACTTGCAGCCCTGCGGAGCAGTTCATTGGGCTAATCCAGAAATACGAGTATGATTGCAATGGCGCCGAACGGCGATAGACGTATCCTCTTTATCACAAATATTATATCTCCATATCGCATTCCCTTTTTAAATGCCTTATCCGACGCTGATGGGATTGAGTTGGAGGTAGTCTACGTTGCGG
This sequence comes from Desulforhabdus sp., assembly GCA_034005055.1. GTDB lineage: Bacteria > Desulfobacterota > Syntrophobacteria > Syntrophobacterales > Syntrophobacteraceae > Desulfoferrobacter. The sequence continues at coordinate 707 of JAVEVM010000296.1, forward strand.
AACAGGAAAAGAACCGGCAATGGAAAACCTATAAAGATGAGATAATATATAGTTATGAAGTCCTTGAAGGCGTCCACCTGTCAACAGGGAATCGCACGGTCCACCTGAACTATGGACTTTCCCACCTGGTTAGCCAGTTCAAGCCCGATGTTGTTATTATCGGAACAGATATTTTGAGCACTCCCGCATCTTGGATCGCATTATACAGTGCACGGCAGGTAGGCGCTAAAGTGCTCAGGTTTGAGGGGCAACATGCGTATACGACGAATCCAGGGGGTATTAAGAGCTTTCTCTATCGACGGTTCTATAACCACTGTGACCACTTTTTTGTGTATAGCCGTTTGACGAAAGCCTACCTACAAGGCCTCGGCATAGATGCCGCCAAGATCACCATAGGCTACAATGTCGGCGATACGGAGTTTGTCAGCCGAGAGGTTGAAGCCTACATCAGTAGCCCATACTATGAGAGTGACCGTGAACGATATCCAGATGTTTTGTTCCTCTTTTCGGGCAGGTTGACCATAAGGAAGAATATTCTGGGCTTGCTGACGGTTTTTCAGGACCTTGCTCTTCCCGATGCCGGGTTGATAATCCTTGGAACGGGTGAGCTGGCGGATGCTGTTGTTGAGTTTATAGAAAGGCACAATTTGACTACTGTGTTGTACGAGGGCTTCAAGCAAAAATCTGAAGTAATACGCTATTTAGCTCTATGCGACGTGTTCGTCCTCCCTTCCTTCTCCGATCCCGCGTCAATAGTCTTGAGCGAGGCTTTATTCAGCGGTCTTTATACTGTGGCTTCGAGTTATGACGGCAGCGCCGTGAACTTCATTATAGAAGGCCAAAATGGAGTTATTGTTGATCCCCGAAATCATACCGAACTGCGCAAAGCCCTGGTCACTTGCTACATTCTAAAGAAGTCCGGTGGACTTAACAAGGAAAGAATACGGGCGACCATGGCCGAGTTTTGCGTGCAGTCGTACTCCCAACGTCTCGAAAAACTGATAAACAGACTTTAGGGCGAGCTCTGCGGTTTTCATGAGAATTCTTGTCGTTCATAATCATTACGGTCGGTATGCCCAAGGCGGCGAGGCAAATGTTATGAATGCCGAGGCTAGGCTGTTGAGGGATCATGGCCACCAGGTGATGAAATATGAACGGACCAATGCGGAGATTTACGAGGACGGGACGATTGCGGACAAGTTAGGAGCTTTGAGGAATTTAACATGGTCGGAAAGGAGCTACAGGGAGATCAACAAAGTTATCCAGGCGTTCAAGCCGGATGTCATGCATGTACACAATTACAAATGGCTCTTGTCTCCTTCTATTTTTGCGGCGGCAAAGGATCGGGGCGTTGCCACCGTGCACACCTTGCACAACTATTGGATGTGCGCACCATGTGCCGCACTGATGCGACAAGGCGTGATCTGCGAAAAATGTCTGACAAAGGGAAATCCCGCTTATGTGTTGTTCCATCGCTGCCGAAAAGAGGGGAATTTGCTTTTTTCTTTGTTAAACTATCTCTACTTTCGCTCGATTGAGCGTAGAAATAAGCTGGCCGATCTTATTGATGGTTACATTGCGCTCACTCCGTTTGCAAAGCAGAAATATATATTGGCTGGACTTCCGCCTGATCGGATTTTCGTAAAACCTAATGGGATTGCCGATCCCTTGGCAGTTGATCGATTGGTTGGTGATGGAGGCTTTGCCTTATTCATTGGACGCCTATCCTATGAAAAGGGTCTGCAAACGTTACTCGATGTGTGGAACCGTTTTGATTTCCCATTACAGATTGCCGGGGATGGCCCTTTAAGAGATAGTCTGAAAGCGGCGAGTCCATCGTCGGTACAATTCATTGGTTCACTACCAAATGAAGAAGCTCTGGATCTTCTGGCGCGATGTACATTTTTCGTCTTTCCGTCGATTTGGTATGAAGGTTTTCCACTTTCGTTGCTCGAGGCGACTGCGCTTGGAAAAGCGTCCGTCGCCACGCGTCTCGGTGCGCGAGGGGAATTGGTGGAAGATGGCGTTACCGGGCATCTGTATGATCCGACCGACAGTGAAGATCTTGCCCGGAAACTGTCGTGGATGATGAATCATCGGGTCGAGGTACGTGAGATGGGGAACCGTGCCCGCAAAAGATACCTTAAAAAGTTCACTCCAGAAAAGAATTACCAATCGCTGATGCCTATTTACGAGACAGCGAGGGATCACAGCAAACGCGAAAAACGGTGGATATAAGAGGATTTTGATCGTGCTGTTTTTTGGAGACTGGATTCCCACCGAAGGATTGGACCTGGGAACACTGACTAGCGATGAAATGAAGGTAATTAACCTTGAATGTGCGTTTTGCAGTCGCAAGAAACGTATCTCGAAAAAGGCATATCCGATAGTCTTGGAAGTTGAAGCACTTGACATCATTGGACAGAGCCGAAATTGCGTTGTGAATATAGCAAACAATCACACATATGATGCTGGCGAAAGTGCATTTCATGATTTGATCGAGGAACTCGATCGCCGAGGTGTGGCTTATTACGGTACCACGGAGCGCCCTTATATAGAAATTGAAGACGGCAAGATGCGCTATTTTGTTGTCGCAGGTTTGTCAAGGAGCCGATCGCGAGGAGGTGCCCTTGCCGCTCTGGAGAAAATAGGGGAGCATCTCGAATTGTTGGGCAACTGTGGGTCTCAGGTAGTAGTCACACCGCATTGGGGGGGTGAGAGCGAATACACGCCTTATCCTTCTCCAGCGCAACGCTCTTTGGCGAAGAAATGGATCGACGCTGGTGCCAATGCGGTCTTTGGGCACCATTCACACACAATCCAAGGAGTTGAATACCATCAGGGGAAGCCGATCTTCTATTCACTAGGGAATTTTCATTTTCCTCATGAGGAAAGCGCGCTTTATCCACTGACCCGATTCGGGCTGGGCGTGGACTTCGCGAAGGGGGAGATTCGCAAGACGATTATTCTTGAGCACCGGAGCGGCCGGACGACTGTTGTTGAGGATTTCGTCAAAATCGCTCATGTGAAGAAGCACATCGAAGACATTTCGGACGACCTCATGGTAAAAAAATGGTCGCTTCGGCGGTGGTCCCGCGCGGTTGGCCGCCTCTACACTGATAAGAATGCCGCAAGCTGGCGATTGAGGTTTGGCAAGAACTTCTTGATTACTTTACCCAAATGGCTGGCTGCGCAAATGATGCCCATAACATGGCTGATGCGGATGGGAAAAATCCTTGAGAACCCGGACACACGCTGTCGATATGAAGCTTTCGACAACATGGTGTGAAGCGAAATGCTGCCTGCATTCTTCCGTATGGCTGTTTCGTTTCATTGTTTTACTACTTTTACCAAAGGAGCATAACAGAGTTGGAAGACGCACTCTATCCTTTGTTGAAGTTTTATAAACAGGTTCCCCCTACCATCCAAGATGCTGTTGGGTTTGCCTATCGCACGCTGCCCAATCGGTTCCGATTCGGGACGTTTTACGATGAATATCGCAAAAGAATTTCGCTCTTTCTAGAAAGCGACCCCGCAATGGTTCGTCAATTGCAACTGGGGCTGCTTTTAGAGACAGTGAATCGAGCTATTTCATACGTTCCATATTATGCCAGCATGCCTCGAATTGAAAGCTTTGAGGAATTTAGAGGCTTTCCGGTTGTTAGTAAAAGCGAGATTATCGATAACGCGTCGGCATTCGTCTCAACGGAATTCTCCTCCAAGCGCTTAAAAGCCAATACCGGGGGAAGCTCCGGTACACCAATGGAGTTTAATATACATGCCGGAAAAACTCGACCAAAGGAGCGTGCGCATTTTGATTGGTTCTGGGGGCAGTGCGGATATGCACCCGGAGAGCGGGTGCTAATGATTCGCGGAGCTCCTCTAACGGGCAATGCGCTCTACGAATATCAAAGCATCAAGAATTGCCTGGCAGTCTCCTGCTATGAATTGAACAGTTCAAATATCGAAGAGGTACTCCGGGAGGCACGGCGCTTCCGTCCGCAATTCATTCACGGTTATCCTTCGGCTGTGAAAAACTTCATACAGTGTATTGCGGAAAATCCTGCGGCGTGCTGGGACTTACCTCTTCGCGGGATATTTTTGGGCTCAGAGGGGCTTTCCGCAGGAGACCGCGCTGAAATTGGAGAGTTTTTGGGGGCGCAGATCCTGGCTTGGTACGGTCACAGTGAATGCGCCATTATGGGCGGGAATAGTCCACATTCGAGTGAGTTGTACTTCTTCCCTTTTTACGGATATGCAGAACTGCTGAATGAAGATGGAAAGCCGATTCATAGGCCTGGAGAGATTGGCCGGCTCGTAGCGACCAGTTTTGACAATTTCGTCATGCCCTTTATTCGCTATGATACGGGCGACTATGGTGAGCTTTCCAGCACCGATAGCTTCAGAAGCCTACCGTGTTTCGTTTTATCTAAAATAGAAGGTCGCGGCCAAGACATCATTCATCTGTGCGACGGAACGAGAGTCTCGCTAACGGCTTTTATTTTTGGCCAGCATCTGCCAGAGTTTTCTCGCATCCGAGAGATGCAACTTGTTCAAGATGTCGGCGGTGAATTGCTTTTGCGCATTGTGCGCGGCAAGGATTATAG
>JAVEVM010000297.1:0-5310 GCA_034005055.1 Desulforhabdus sp.
TCAAAGCCCGTCTGAATGCCCGACGGGAAATGCACCTGTAACCCTGCGCGGCATTGAAAGCAATTGACCTACTCGATTGTGAACCTGCTCATCTTTTCCGGTTTCTGGTTTTGCCAAATGTAATAGATATTGCCATCTCTTGCGACGAATCGAACGCCGCTATCCGAATAGATCTCATCGCCGTTGATGGTCCAATCGCGCCAGCCGACAAAGCGTTTGGCCCCGCCTCGTGTGGCCCGATAAAAATAGAGCGCATACTTGTCGTCTTTTTTGACCAGCCAATAAGCTACAGGGTTAAAGTCGTATTCCTGAGAATCCGCAAAGCCTCGATTGTACCCGCATTTCCAGCCCCCCATTAACAATGGATCGGGCTCTTTGGTGACCTTGCAATAGACCGTCGGCTCGCCTGAAACATCTCTTGACCTGATTACAGACATATTGGAGCAGCCGACGAGAATGAAAACCAACATTATAGCAAGACCGATTTTTCTCATGTCCCTTCTCCCTCGTGTTGTTGACTGAACAAACAAACTCTGCATTCCCCCACGTACGTGTTATCCCCGAACAGCTTATCAATATCATTTCGCAAGGTCTGTGTATAGGCAGCAGTAGCTTGGCACGCGCTCAAGAAGAATATGCCTTGACCGATACAGAGGCAGAAGGATATCATAGCAAATCGGTATAGAAATGGCAGATGTGTTGTCACCACCCAATAGAAGAACTCCCATCAGGAAGGATTGAAGATGAAGCTCTCGACGAGGAGCCGCTATGGAACGCGGCTCGTGCTGGATATGGCACATAATTACCGCAAAGGCCCCACCCAGCTCGGTGTGATCGCCAAACGGCAGAATATCTCCGTTAAGTATCTGGAGCAAATCATTATACCGCTAAAGAAGGCAAACCTGATCAAGAGCGTCCGCGGTTCCAAGGGCGGCCACGTTTTGGCCAAACCCCCGGCAGATATCACAGTAGGACAAATCGTTGCGCTCCTGGAAAAAGACGTTGAATTGACCGAGTGTAGTGTAAATCCTGAGATATGCGAGCGATCAGACTTCTGCCCGACCCGGATCGTCTGGAAAGCAGCCACGGAATCGATGTACGAGAAGCTGAATTCAATCACTTTGGCGGACTTAGTGAAAACCGATAACAGTACTGTAATATTTGACGGCAAAGGAGAAGAGTGAAGATCGTATCGATTTCCTTGAGCAAGAACAAAGGTACGCGCAAGATTCCCGTAGAATCAGCCCTGCTCATGAAAAACCACGGCATACAAGGAGACGCTCACGCCGGCAACTGGCATCGACAGGTGAGCTTTCTGGCTGTCGAAAGTATTGAAAAAGCCCGTGCCAAAGGACTTCCGGTTGACTTTGGCGACTTTGCAGAGAACATTGCCACAGTGGGCATCGATTGGCCCAGCTTGCCGGTTGGAGCACGGTTAAGAATAGGCGGAACAGCCCTTGTGGAGATCGCCCAGATCGGCAAAGAATGCCACAAAAAATGCGCCATTTATTACCGGGCCGGAGACTGCATCATGCCTCGGGAGGGTGTGTTTGCCCGTGTTCTCGAGGAAGGATCGATCAGGGTGGGCGACGATATCAGATATTTAGTTGAAGTGCCCTGCGCCGGCGTGCGAATTGCCAACGATCAAGTCGGACGTGATTAGCCTGGGCTGAAAAATCTCGATCTACTGGGACGTTTGCCGCTTATTTTTATGCTTTGAGGAGAAACCGGAAATGAGCTCAAAAATCGGTGAAATCAAAGACAGAGAAGACGCACTGAAATTTGCGGCAATGATCCTGAGCTCCCTTCGCAATGAGGGGGCGTCCTCTTACCCGTTTAAGGGAAGAATCGTTCAACACTCTGACGGAACAATTCTCTTCATGGGGGAGGAAATTAAGCCGCATGAGGCAGCTGCCAAAATGGCCGAGCTCGTTTGGCGACACCGAGCAAAGCTTAACCGGCAGATCAAACGCTCCAACGCAACTGGCGGCACGCTCATCGACTGCGGATGTTAGAGGCGGTCGCTAAACTGTTTATAATAACTTTCACAATGTCATTTTGAAGTTGACTTTCCATGCCATGAATCAATTATAGTTGGTTTGTTGAATCAGAAGCGCAGTATTCAATCCCTGCTCGATGCTCTGTGCCGTTTTCATACAAGCATCCGCTCTCCGAAACGTTGATCGACTGGTCCGTTAAGCTCGCTTCCTTTCACTCTCTTAGCGACTCCGACCGGCTAAAGAAGCAAGCTTTCGATCGTTCTGCCCACTCATCCACCATGCGTGGCAATGTTCTCTTGGTTTGTAATGGCCAACCAACCACGGTCCTTTTACATAATTTTTTCCATTAAACCATGGGGAGAAAATCATGAAGTGCAGAGAACTGGTACTGGCTTTTTTGCTTTTTGCGGTTGCAGCCGTTTTGAGCGCCTGCGGCGGTGAACAGCCAATCGACATGGTAGCTCTAAAATCGAAACCGCAAACATTCGTCGGTTCCGAGACGTGTAAAATGTGTCATCTGGAGCATTACGACTCCTGGAAAATGACCCTGCACAGCCGCATGCTGCAAGACGCCCAAGAGAACCAGGATGCTATCGTGACGGAGATTGATGAGAAAAAAATCCGGGCCGACCTGGCGAAATTGGGTGACAAGCTGAAAGTTCCCGCAGACCGGATCTATGTACCCACTGTTGAGGAAATCAAATACACCATCGGAAGCCAGTGGAAGCAGCGCTACCTGGTGGAAAAGGAGGGAATGCTTTACATTGCTCCCGTTCAGTACAATTTGGATAGCGGTGAGTGGGTGAATTATCATGAAGCCGATTGGGACAAAAGGCCCTGGATATACGGCTGCGGCGGTTGCCATGCGACCGGAGCAGATCTGGAGAAGAACACATTCAGCGAGCCCGGCACCGCTTGCGAAGCCTGCCACGGCAAAGGTTCCTGGCATGCGGCTCTGCCCAAAACAGCCGTCTTCGAAAAACGACAGACCATTGTCAACCCTGCCAAGCTCACCACGGGGATGTCAGTGCAGATCTGCGGCTCTTGTCATAACCGTGGCAAAGCAACCAAAAATGAAAAAGCTTCGTGGCCGGTCGGATACGAGCCGGGCAGAGCGCTCGAGACCTACTTCAAATCGACCAGTTTTGCCGCTGGAGATGTAAGGCATATATACGCCAACGAGTTTTCCAAGGGACACCACCAGCAGTATATCGATTGGGTGCAGTCCAAGCATTACACCGAAGGCGTAACCTGCACCTCCTGCCATTTTGTTCACCAGATAGGAATGCCTCCCACACGCTCGCAGACTATATTTGCGGGTTCTAAGCAATGTTTGAGCTGCCACGATGTCGTTAATAATAACCTGGCACATTCGATACACTCTTTCGGCAATTGCGTCGGATGCCATATGCCGCGCATCGCCCAAAGCGCCCTTTCCGGTGACATTCACAGCCACGTATTCGTCGCCTTGCTGCCCAAGGACACGTTGGAAAATCCGGTGATCCCGAATTCCTGTCAAACCTGCCACAAACATAAAGATGCTGATCTGAACAAGCTGCAGCAGGCCTTCGATACACTCAACCAACTGCCTAAGCCTCAAGGAATCGTGACCCTGCCCGTTGAATACAAATAGAGCAGGATATGGAGCTTGTGATGAGCCTTCTTATAAGGATAAAGCGCCATCCATGGATGATGGCAACATTTCTGACAGCATTGATTCTGTTGCCGCAGGATGCGCCTTCTCAGGAGGAGGTGGCGTCGGCTATCCGGCGTTATAAGGATCGCGAGGTCAGTAGCGGCTACTACGAAGAATATGAAATCAAGCCGCGCCGGCAGCTTCCACTGGTAGGGGTGCCCGGTGTAAGCCGCGGCATCTTTCCATACAGTCCATCTGCCGATAAGATAGGCACGCGTTCGCGCCTGGCTGATTCGCACGCGGGTATCAAGTTCTACGAGCGCAGGCGTTGCGATGAGTGTCATGGCGAAGAAACGAAAGACATTCACACAACCCGGGCAAACCTCACTTGCAGGCAGTGCCATGGCATCGAACCAATAGCAGGAATCAATTTCTACTACTCCCCTCTTAACCCCATTCGGAGACATGCCTACGTGTGCTCCAAGTGCCACGAGGGAGCCAGCGCTTCTTTTGCGGGGTACGTGGTTCATGAACCCGCTCCAGGCTCACCCACGACCAAAGAGACATTCCCCACCCTGTATTATGCCTATTGGCTAATGCTTGTACTCCTGGTGTTCACCATGGCCTTCTTTATACCTCACACTATCATGGTGGGCATTAGAGAATTACTGAGCCGAAAAAGGAAGGCTGAACATGACGACACTGACGCGACTTAAAAGATTTAGCAGGATAGATCGGGTGTTTCACCTCTGCCTCATGCTGACCTTTCTTACTCAGGCGGCTACCGGGTTCAGCCGCCTGTTCATTACAACCCCTTGGGGAAAGAAGTTAAGCAATGTCTTTGGAGGGTACGAAACAGCATACGCGATCCATCAATGGGTCGGCATCATAATGATAGTGGGTTTTGTTCTGCACCTCTTTTATCTGGCAACAAAAATTCGTTGGCAAAATTTGAGCGAAAGCGTTTTTGGACCAGATTCGCTCGTACCGACATGGCAAGATGCAAAACACCTCAGGCAACGATTGGGTTGGCTGCTGGGGCTGGAGCCGCCACCTCAACTCGACCGCTGGACCTATTGGGAGAAATTCGACTATTGGGCGGTTTTTTGGGGTTTGCCTCTGTTGGCGGTTACCGGATTAATGCTCATGTACCCTGTGGCTGCCAGTCGTTTTATGCCCGGATGGTTTCTCAATATCGCCGCCCTTCTGCATACAGCTGAGGCAATCTTGGCGGTTCTCTACATTTTCATAGTTCACTTTTTCATCGGCCACCTCCGTCCCACAAGCTTTCCCATGAACGAAGGGATGTTTGCGGGCAGCATCACTCTTGAGGAGGCCGTTCATGAAAGGCCCGCCTGGGTTGAACGATTGGAGACCAAAGGGGAAATGGAAGACGTGGGACCTCCACCTTTATGGTTTCGGGTACTCTACTTTATTTTCGGATATTCCGCTTTGGCATTTGGTTTATATATACTGATAAACGGATTAGTTTACAGCAGGTATGTGAGGCTGCACTGAGTGCATAACTCCCTGTGTCTCAGGGCTGTATGGCGGGCATGACTGCACTTCTCGTCAATTTCTCTGTCACCCGCGTGACCTTCCGGGTCGAGGAAAGCTCTGCCGGAAGTCAAATTCTGGCTTTTCATCCGGCATGTCTTTCAACACCACACTGGT
>JAVEVM010000298.1:0-5303 GCA_034005055.1 Desulforhabdus sp.
AACAATGCTCTGAACACCTTCTCGAGTAGGCAGTTGTGAGAGGAGATCGAGAATCGTCCATGCTTCCGGTGCATGAACAGAATCCAGGCGGGCAATCAAGAGAGGAACCGCCGGCAGGCCGATTCTTAACAAAGCGGACTGCACCGCCTGTACGGCAAGCTCGTCTTTGATCTTTCCAAGCATGGCGACCATCAGATCTGCGGTTTCCGGAGCGCCCATAGTACCCAATATTTCTAACGACCTGAGAGCACCCCAGCTTTCCGGTTGATTCTCCAGGCGTTCACGCAGAGTGTAAATCAGCTCCTGCCGGTCGGCTTGCTCGATTATCTTCTCCACCAATATTTGATCCGTCGAGTGCGGCGGCCTGTCACGGAGCAGATATTCCAACTTTTGCCGCCAGTGCGATCCAGGCTGCGGCTGCTGGAAGACGCTCTCTTCAATTACGCCTATTAGCGCCGATACAGCGAGGCAAGCGGCGCCATAGCGCCATTTGTCCACTCCTGGTTTTTCACGCAGTGTCTCAAGGGTTAGACCCAATACGTCTCCTGCCAATCCGGCATACCTGTCCCACTGTCTTACTTCAGCAGCGGCAGCATTCAGTACATCTGCCACACGCGCGCACTCTCTTTCCATTAAAGGAAGTGCCTGCCGTACTGAATCGAATAATTTCTTGCTGTCGGCTTCAGCGGCTGCATCAATCCTTTCCAGCCGTTTCAGGATGTGACGTTCAACTGCGGGCCGATTCGCGAAGAAGACATCTGTGGGATTCAGCTCGGGATCCACCTGAGCCAGCAATAACCCGAGAGCATTCCGTCGCCGCTCTTCTTTCCGGTCCTCTGCAAAAACCGCTTTCAACAAGAACTCCACATCCTCCGCTCGATGGTGCTCGAGGAGTGAGGCATAAAATAAGTCCCAATGAGATGAATCTTTCCCTTCAACGGCTGTTTCGGTTTGTTTCAACAGCGTGTAAGCATCCTCATCTGGAATGCGCCCGAGAGCGTAAATCATGGCAGCAATCTGCTCTTTGCTAAGGGGAGCTTCTGCCAGAATGCGCTCGCGCATCCATTGCACCGCCAGTGCGCAACTCCAGTCTCCCAGCAGACGAATGGCCCTGGCTGAAACCTTTTCAGTGCCATTGAGGTACAGATCCTTTAATAGCGGTATAAGCTCTTCGCGATGCGCGCGGCCGACAAGATCGAGGCTCTTTTGAACTACTTCCGGACGGTTATCTTTCAGCAATTGAGGCAATCGGCTTTGAAAGTTCGCCGGGTAAAGATGAAACAGTTTTGCAGCGGCCCATCCTGCCACTGAGGATTGAGAGTGATTTAAGAGCTCTTCGAGCCTGGACGCAGACCAGATATAAGCAGCCATTCGTTGCCTTCCATATTTGTGGTTGTTGGAGAAATCGATGCTTAAAAAGACAGGCATAAAACTGAAGCGTATAGATACAGATTAAGAGAAAGACTGTCAAAGACGAAATTAAGGCTCGATCAGGAGAGACCCGGTCGTGTCGTTCTGATTCCGACCTGCATACGCTATCCGCGCCTGGCCGTGCCGCAACTGGAGTAGCGCCTGGACAAGGCGACTTCATATAAATAGCTGAGTGTCACCCGGCCGTCATGCCCGCGAAGTCAGGCATCCAGACCGAGCTTTTTTCCGGATTCCGCCCGAAGCGTACGGGAATGACTCTCTGGGATGATGGACACTCTATTCGGTGGAGCGGCGACTTAATGGGTATTGACATGGCCGTAGTAAACCCAATAATGGGACTTGGAGCTTGTCCGAGAACTGTCATTTCGAACCGAAGGCGAGAAATCTTGTGCTTACAAGTGGCTGATTTTACAGATTTCTCACTACACTACGCTCCGTTCGAAATGACAAAAGAGGCATTCTCGGACAATCCTAGCTGGGTCCAGTGTGACAGCTTCTTTTTGAATGCCTTGATTTAAAGCGTTCGATTCTGCAAAAACAAAAGAGAGCCTATGATGGACGATCCGATTAAAGCAGTTGTCTTGCGCCTCCTGGGGGAGATTGCACCCGAGGCGGATCTTGCACATATCAACTCTGGCAAAAGATTCCGCGATCAGTTCGAATTCGATTCTGTGGATTTCCTCAATTTTGCCGTCGGCCTTCAGGAAGAGCTTAAAATTCGCATTCCAGAAGATGATTTCCCCAGACTTGCCACCCTCGATGGCTGCGTCGAGTATCTGAAATCAAAAACCAGGTAGTGTCGCCATCTCAGTTCACCAGACTCTCTTCAAAGCTTCAGAGTCACATCTACTATTCCCGGATCGTCTCGATTCGGTCTTCTTTTGAAGCCAAGAGCCTCACAAAGCCTCAATATCGTCGTGTTTTCATCCAGCACCTCACCAAAAACCTCACGGACACCACGGCTTCGTGCGTAGTCTATTATCCGCCGCAGCAACAATGGTCCGAGCCCCAGACCGGTCATGTCGGGGCGCAGCAGCACAGCGAACTCGGCACGTTCGTTGTCGGGGTCGGCAATGATGCGCACACTGCCGTAGAGATCGACTTCTCCCCCGGCATTTGTTCCTGTAAGCACCAGTGCCATTTCTCTATCGTAGTCGATCTGGGTGAGGCGCGCAGCGAGAGCGTGCGGCAGTTCCTTGATTGGATTCAAGAAACGCATGCGCACCTGCTCCGGTGTCAGCGCGGAAAAAAGCCTCAAGTATGCTGACTCATCCTCAGCCTTCATGGGACGGAGAAGTATCCTTTGGCCATCGGCAAGAGTGATGATTTCCTCCAGCTCTTTAGGGTACGGGCGAATAGCGAAGCGTTCAGCGACGGCAGACTTTGAGCCGGCCAACTTGATGCGCGCATCCAAGGCAATCACCCCGGCGGAATCGACAACCAGAGGATTGATACGCAGTTCCGCAATCTCTGTTATGTCGCATACAAGTTGAGAAATCTTAACCAGAGTAAAAGCGACGCTTTCGACACCCAAAGCAGGCCGCCTGCCTTCTCCTTCCAGCAGACGGCAGATCCGGGTGCGGGAAATGACTTCCAGAGCGAGATGCAAATTGAGAGGCGGCAGAGCCACGGCGACGTCCTCGATCGCTTCCGCGGCGCCGCCCTGTCCGAAAAAGAGAACAGGCCCAAACTGGACATCTTCCACCATACCGATCTGTAATTCACAAATGAACGCACGGCATGCCCCGCCCTGAAGCTCATTGCTTTGCGACTGCACTGTCGATCCGATTGCCTCGGCATGCGCAAGCTTTCCAGCCAACGCGATCTGGTAAGCTGAAAGCACCTCCGCTGTTTCTTTGCCGGCCAGCCATTCTCTGCCTTCGGCAAGAACCTGTTTTACCGTGCGTTGTGCCCGCTCGGTGTCAGGCATGAAACTGGAGGGAATGACGGGTGGAGTCGCCATTAACATCTCTTGAGTCTGCCGATACCGCACCATCTGCATGAAGCTACGCACCGCCGCAGGAGGCGTTTCATGGGTAGCAATGCTGTTTTCGGCAAAAAGGCGCCTGCTTGCAGCGACAAATCGGTCCCCGAGCCAACAAGGGAGCAATGTTTTCCGTTTCGAGCTGCTCTCCCGCACTTTATTAATGACCGCCTTTGCAACTTCGTCACTCGACCCGAATGCACTGGGGCCGTATATCACCAGCACCGCATCGACCCCTTGGTCGGCAAGAAGCACTTCAAGGCTCTTGGCATAGCGGCTTCCATCGGCATCAAGATTCAAATCGATCAGGTTGATGGAGGAGCGTTTTGCAGGGAGGACTGCTTCGAGGCGGGCCATCGAATCGGGAGAGAGCGCGGCAAGCCGACCGCCCTCATCAAGCACGGCATCGGCTGCCAGAAGACCTACTCCGGTGCCGTTCGCCAAGATGGCTAATCTATCTCCTGTGACCGTTCGAGCTTTGGTCAAGAGACCGGCAACATCAAACAGTTCTTGAATGTCATGCAATCTGAGCAATCCCGTTCTAAGAAAAGCCGCGTCGTATGCGGCGTCTGCTCCGGTCGGCTCTGCACTGACGCTGCCCGATGTGTCTTCGTATTTTCCGGATCTCAGTACGATGACCGGTTTTACCCGCGCTGCGGCCCGAGCTGCGGAGATAAATTTGCGGACCCGACTGATCCGCTCCACATGAAGCAGAATAGCTTCTGTGTCGTCATCGTCTGCCAGATAATCCAGCATATCGCCAAAATCCACATCAACCATGTCGCCAATGGAGAGAAGATATGAAAAGCCGATGTTGCGGGACGCGGCCCAATCCAAGACGGAAGCCAACACCGTGCAGGAAGGGGTGATGAAGGCAAGATTGCCGGGTAGAGGCTGTACATGGGACAAGCTGGCATTAAGACCTATACCGGGAACCATCACCCCAAAGCTGTGAGGACCAACAAGGCGTAGCAGCGGAGGCCTTGTCCCAGCCAGCCACGCTTTGGTCAGGGCTTGAGCGCTCAGGTCTTGTTGCTTGTCAAATTCGCCCTTTAGAGCCACAACCGCTTTGGTGCCAAGGCGGCCAAGCTCGGCAATGAATGCACCGGCTGCAGCGGGCAGCGCTGTTACAACAGCCAGGTCCAGCGGCTGTGGCAAATTGTTTAGATCGTGGTAGTTCGGCAGGCCGTCGATCTTCTCTCCGATCGGCGGAAGGGCGAAAATCTTTCCCTGAAACCCGGCACTGCAGAGATTTTGGCCAACAACCCTGCCGGTGGACAGATGGTTTTCATGGATCCCGATTAAGCCGACCGTGGACGGCTTCAACATGAATGGGAGATTTCGAAGGGGCATGCGAATACCAGCTCAATGTAAAAGTTACCTGCTCGAGTTGGAGTATCTACCGCACTAATCTCTTTAGCTCTCGCTTCAAGTCTGTTTCCACGGTCGGCTCCTAATCGGGACTCCTCTTTGCAACGGCAGTTCGGGGAGCGTCAGCCAGATCGGACGGCGAGGTAACGAACCATATCTGCAATCGAGTTGAGTTGTCCGTAGTCTGCTTCAGGAATTTCCACTCCAAGTTCTTCGTGAAGAGCGATAAAGAAGTTGAGCGCGTCGAAGGAATCGATGTCCAGGGCTCGGCGAATGTTCTCTTCAGGTGCAAGTGACTCAGGATTCGCTTCAGGTGCAATTTTCCTCAACAGCTTGAAAAGAATCTCCTTAATCTCGGCTTCCGTCATAGCTTGGCTGGCTCCTGCAGGTAGAGGTTGACGGCATCAAGAAATTGAGCGCCCCGTCGCCCGTCCGTGGCACGATGATCCGCGGCCAGTGTGGCCGTGACCACCGGACGCACCCCCAACATGCCGTTGTCTGCCCAGGGTTGCTCCAT
>JAVEVM010000299.1:0-5294 GCA_034005055.1 Desulforhabdus sp.
TACCCATCAAGAACCCTTCTTGACCAAATCTGCTGATACTTTCAAAATTCAAAATAGAGTTGGACAATTCTCCAAAAGCTTATTTTGGACCGTTTTTTGTCTAGACTTTGGTGGGGGAAGCATACTCCGGGAATTGGTCGTCAAGATTTGAATGGTTAACATGCGGATTTCAAAGAAAACAAGGAAGGGAGACATGTATGAAGAAACTGGGCATGATTTGGATAGTTTTTAGTCTAATGTTCACTATATATGGATCTGCATTAGCTGAAGAGACTCTAATAACAGACTTCTCAAGTTGGTATATCAACTCACAAGGTGATGCTATTTATGACTATACTACTAAACCCGGAACAATATATCTTAATGTTGGTGTAGGATTGGTTTATATAGGAAAAATTATACCTAAGGTAAGAGGTGTAAAGGCTACTATAAATATATCAGAAGCCTATGTTCCAACTAGAACTGGAATTCTTCAGTCTGTTGCAACTCTAAATGGAATACGTATAAAAGGATATATTTATCTCGACAAACAGGGGGACAAAAATACCATAAAATGGACGGTTTTCTATAAATACCCTGATGGGAGCGAAGGTCCAGTACAAGGCGAGTCTACCGGTGTGTTGGGCACTTGGGCACCAGGATTCGATTCTACAATTTCCGTTGTGCTTGTTGGTAATGAGATTTGGTTCAGTGATGGGTTAAATACGGTAAGGTGGCAACCACCAGTTAATTCCACAATGACACCTATCGATTCTTGGACTGAACTTTTTACACACACGTGGTATGGAGGTCAAATGTATGCTACAGTTACGGAAGTTTACACAATCGTCCCCACCATTGAGACTCTCCTCATATTCTTTGATCAATCAGTAGCAGACGCACGT
Source organism: Desulforhabdus sp. (assembly GCA_034005055.1). Lineage (GTDB taxonomy): Bacteria > Desulfobacterota > Syntrophobacteria > Syntrophobacterales > Syntrophobacteraceae > Desulfoferrobacter. The sequence continues at coordinate 885 of JAVEVM010000299.1, forward strand.
CTGATCGGGGATGGCAAAACCCCACAAGCTTCTGAGGGAAAACTCAATGCCTCGAAAAATATGATCCTGAATGCACAAGACCTTATCGCTGCAGGTAATAACACCGAGGCCTGCATTCAACTCGCTGATGCCTATGGGAAAACAGACGGACAACCGAATCCCCCCGATACTGTCATAGGCGCTGCCGCTCCGGGACTGGCAACCATGATCGAGGATCTAAGAAAGAATCTCCAGTGCCCGTAAAAACCAAGCTCAAAATTTACACAAGATCGAGTTGCAGCCAGCGTTGTCCGGTTAGGTTTTTGCACGGGAGTGTAGCTCGCTGTCTTCAGGCAGAACGGTTTCGGGTGAAGTTGCCTGTTCGCAGGCAAGGGCTTCATTCTTGATCCTGATGCGTAATTCTCTGACTCTGCGGATGCTCACTTTTTCCTGGTAATGCTCGTGACAGTAGATAGCGAGAAGGAGGTAGGTGATGGGGCCGGCAAGAATCTGGACCATAACCCCAACCCTCAGCGGAGAATAATGGCTTGTGCTCGATTCTGACCGAACCTCTGATGCCCTTGAAATTCTCGATGGTGATGGCGGTGATGGGCAGGAACGTGTTCTTGCATGGGAATAGGTAATAGAATGATCTTGATTACCTATTTAATAGGCACATTACCCAATTCGTCGCCATCGGGCGTTGGGGCCTCTGCCGAGGCATTCCAGGCGGCCGGCGTCGCGCTCCTGGCGGAGGATCCGGCGCAGCATGTCGATTCCCACGGTGGGGCATCGCTCCTGAATGTCGCTAACGGCGAAATCGCCCCTGAGGTGGGCGATGACGTCGAGGACCATGGCCGTCTTGGTCCCCTTCCCCGACTGGATCAACCCCGCACGGTTCTCGAACTCCTGGTAGGCGCCGAGGATGACGACTCCGAGCAGGTATTCGATCCAGGGTTCGAGGGAATGAGCACCCTCGTGCCAGCCGACGGATGAGCGCTGAAGGGTGTCGTAGTAGCTTTCGCGGGTATCTTCGATGATGCGCTCGAGGCTGATGTAACGGCCTACATCATAGTGGGACTGGTAAAGCAGCAGCAAGGTCAGGAGCCGGGCCATGCGACCGTTGCCGTCCCGGAAGGGGTGGATGCAGAGGAAATCCAGAACGTAGGCGGCGATCAGGATGAGCGGGTCCACTTCGCCCTGCTCGCGAAGCTCCAGGAAACGCTCGTGGAGGCGGACCATGGCATCGGCGGTCCTGTAGGCCGGCACCGGGACGAAGCGCACTCTTTGGGTGCCGTCGGGACCGGTTTCCGTGATCTCGTTGTCCACCGGTTTCCAGGCACCGCCCTCACCCGGCAGGAACTGGTAGAGATCCCGATGCAGCTGCAGGACCAGGTTCGCGGAAAAAGCCATGGCATCGGCGTTGGCATGGATGGTGGCGAGCACGTCGCGGTAGCCGGCGATCTCCTGCTCCGAGCGGTTGCCCGGCGTGGTCTTCATCGCCACCAGGTCCTTGATCCGTTGAAGGGGAGCGGTGACTCCCTCGATCCGGTTGGAGCACTCGGTGCTTTGGATAATGGCCACCTGCCGGAGCGTCTCCAGGACCTGCGGCGACTGTGCAATGAAAAGCGCCTGCTTGCCCCGGTATTCCGCGGTCTCCCGGATGATCCGCAGAAGCCGGTGACTGATGGGCATGTTCAGAACTTTGCCGGATTCAAAGGACATCATGGCGAACCTCTGGGAAGAAGTGGGAAGTGAGATTTCGAAAGGTAGAAGTCGAAAGTTGAATGTTGCGGTGATGATTAGCGCAGTATTTGGGAATCATCAGAGATCCCCCCTGAAGGCTCGTTGGGTGAGGGAGTTAAAAAATTCATTACAACTATTGTACGCTTTGTTGATTTCTGCATCCAATTTTTGGGTTTGAAAAACAATAGACTGGAACTTTTCCTGCGATTCTAAAGGTGGCACTATCACCGGGAGTTCTCTAAGCTTTGCCAAGGTAATTTCCCGGAAAGTTGCCCCTTTAACTTGCTTTTCAATCCAATTCTGAATCCCACGTGTCTTAAGTGCCCACAATAGAAATTCTCTATTTGTGCTTGACCCAGGTGTGATTCTAGCAGTTCCCTGAGTGAGGTTGGCTCCATCCAATTCGTCCGGTAGAGGTGCAACTGTTCCGACAGTTGCACGAATACTCATTACAATGTCACCTTTATTGACCTCAGATCTCTTATATTTTGACGCAATTTCATAGCTTGTCTTGAGTAACCCTGATGTATTGATTTTTCCATCCTGTATATCGCCGGTTCTTATATATGGTACACCTTCCGGCAACGGCGGTCCTGCTTGCACAATTCCATAGGTGACAATCCGTCCCTTTTTGACGATCTCACTCAGAGGTCTAATTTGCCATCCCTTAGGATTGGTGACCGAGTCACCGAACATGTCAAGGAAGGTGGCGCGGAGGAAGTCGTCGGCGAGTTTGATGGCCTGCTGGCGTTTTCTGCGGATGGCGTCGGCCTTGTCCAGAATGGCCGCGATGCACTTCTGTTCAGCGAGGGGCGGGAGGGGGATCTCCGCATCAGTGAGCATGCCAAGTTTTATGTACTTGATGACTACTCCAATGGCCAATTGCCTTAATTTTTCGACATACTTTGACATAAAATAATAGAGATATCGTGAATCAAGTTTTGAATGGTTGCGCACTTCTATAATGCAAGTTCTCTGATAGGCTTCAAATTTCCCTTTGTAATGCTTAACATTCAAATCGCCATTACCTGCAACCAGTATTGCGTCGCAATCATAGGCATATCTATCTATCCTTAATGGCTCTTGTGCACAGGTAAAGAATGGATACTTGCCATCTGAAGCAGCAGCATTAGCATCGAGTTTCCCTGTCCTTATTTTCGTGAGATCACCGACTAACGCAGTCAAAAAACTCATCCCAACATCTCCCTGAGGGCTTCCATATCCGCCATAATATCCTTCTCCAGCGCCATCATCCGATCAAGTATCTCTCCAGGCGGATCGTACTGCTCCTCTTCGTAGACCGCCTCCTTATAGCGGTTGATGGAGAGGTCATACTTCTCCTGGTGGATCAGTTCCGCGCTCACGAAAAAGTGCTTTTGGGTCCGGTCGTTGTCCTTCTTCGGATCACGCTTCCGCCAGCGGTTCAGCACCTCGGGGAGGTCCCCGGCAAAGGTGTCGTCGTAGAGCTGAGTCCGCTTGTCATCCAAGGAAAATCCATCATCCTGCACGTCATAGAAGAAGACGTTCTTGGTCTTGCCGCCCTTGGTGAAGACGATGATGGCGGTGGACACGCCGGCGTAGGGTTTGAACACACCGGAGGGAAGCGAGATGATCCCTTCGAGCTGGTTTTCGTCCACCAGCATCTTGCGGAGGGCTTGGTGGGCCTTGCTGGAGCCGAAGAGGACCCCGTCGAGCACGATGGTGGCGGAGCGGCCACCCAATTTGAGCATGCGGAGGATGAGGGTCACGAACAGAAGCTCCGTCTTCTTGGTCTTCATCTTGCTCAGGAGTGACTGGTGGACGTCCTCGTAATCGAGGCTCCCTTTGAAGGGGGGATTGGCCAGGACCACGTCGAAGCAGTTTTCGGCAAGCGCCGGGAAGCGCTCGGGGAAGTTGGAGCTCAGGGTGTCCTGGTAATGGATGTCCGGCGCCTCGATGCCGTGCAGCAAAAGATTCATGGCCGCGATGCGCAGCATGGTGACGTCGAAGTCGAAGCCGTGAAACATGCGGGTCTGGATGTGCTCGCGATAAGGCTCCAGCAAGTCTCCGGAATAGTGCTTGCCTCCTTCGGCATCGTCGAAGATCCCCTCGGGCGAGGTGTAGGTCCGGAGCAGGTGGTGCATGGTTTCCACCAGGAAGCCCGCCGTGCCGCAGGCCGGGTCTCCCACCACCTCGTCGGGGCGGGGAGAGAGCATCTCCACCATGAGCCGGATGATGTGGCGCGGCGTGCGGAATTGGCCGTTGACGCCCGCCGTGGTGAGCTTGCTCAGAAGGTACTCGTAGAGGTCGCCCTTGGTGTCGCCCTGGGTCAGGGGCAGCTCGTCCACCATGTTGACCGCTGTGACCAGGAGGCTGGGCTTCTGGATCATGAGCTGGGCGTCCTTCATATACTCGCCGAACTTGGCCCCGTCCACGGCCACGGTTTTGAAGTGGGGAAAGACCCCGTCCCGTACGATGCGCAACATTTCCTGGGGGGCCTGATGGATGAAGCTCGACCAGCGCAGGTCCTGCTCGGTCTTGACCAGGCCTTCCAGCTGGGCCCGAATCGACCGGTCGGAGATCTCCCTGGTGCTGAAGAGTCTGCGGAAGGGCTTGCCGGTGCGCTGGGATTTTTTCTCTTCCCGCGTTTCGGCGATGTCCAGCAGCCGGGCGAACATCAAAAAGGAAATCTGCTCGATGACAGTG
>JAVEVM010000300.1:0-5285 GCA_034005055.1 Desulforhabdus sp.
CCCTCTATGTTGCAACGATCAGTCTGGCTGTTGTCTTGATTCTTCAGAGTGTGGCCTGGGGGAAACCGCAAGAGAAAAAGCCGGGGAAGAGAACCCTGACTCTGCAGCAATTGCAGGAAATGGCTCTTGCCAGAAGTCCTTCCATCGAAATGGCAAGGACCGAGGTGGGAGTCTCCAAAAGTGATCTGAAACAAGCAGAATCCGCCTATTATCCTCAATTCGACGCCACCGTGGTAACCGGGCCTGCGGCTAATGCCGACGAGCCGTTGGTTGTTAATGGCAGGATCACCGATCCTTCTTCCAGCGACATATTCGACATCGGCATCTTCGGGCGTCTCGATTTTACCTTAACGCAACCGCTGTATACTTTCGGCAAGCTATCCAATCGCAAAGAAGCCGCCCTACTGGGGGTGAAAGCCAAACAGGTCGAGATCGAGCAGAAGAAGGCGGAGATCGTGGTCAGGGTTAAGCAATTATACTACGGGATGGTTCTGGCTCGGCAGGGAATGGGAGTCGCCGATGAATCGGAGGAGTATCTGGATGATACGCGCCGGCGCATAAAAGCACTGATCGATGCCGGTTCTGTAAATGTCGACGAGAGCGATCTGTATATGGTCGATGCCTACAGTGCCGAAGCCAAAAGTTTTCGTGCCGAGGCGCAAAAGGGCGAGCGGGTGGCCTATTTCGCTTTGAAATCTCTCATTGGCATGCCCCCCGAAGAAGATTTTGACATTGACGTGGAGTCACTCCCGGACCAGGGAAACGTGCTGGAAGCTCAGGAGAAATACATTCAGAAGGCGCTCGACCAGCGCCCCGAGATGAAACAGCTCAAGCACGGCATTGATGCTCAAAAGTACATGGTGCAGGCGGCAAAAAGCGATCTCTATCCCTCCTTTTTTGCCGTCGTTTTGGGTTCTTTTGCAGGTGCGCCCGGACGCGACCAGTTTGATAGCCCTTATTTCACCGATGAATTCAACCATGCCTATGGAGGATTTTTCGCCGGTCTGCAGTGGCATTTCGATTTTGGCATTCAACAAGCCCGGGTCGACAAGGCACGTGCGGAGTACAGCAAGATGCTCAATACAAAAGCCTATGCCGAGGAGAATATTCCCATCCAAGTTGCAAACATTTACCAGGAAGTGCTACAATACAAGACAGCTATGGAAGCTTATGAGGAGGCCGCATCTGCATCCAGAAAATGGGTGGTTGTGGCCTTTAGCAATTTTGACATGGGACTTGGAACAGCCAAGCGAATATTTGATGCCATAGACAAATACGGTCAGAATCGAGGCCGCTACCTTGAAGCATTATACAACTACAATCTGGCGCTTGCTCAGTTAGAATACGCCATCGGAGCGATCAGTGATTAAAGAAGGTATGCGCAGCCGGCGACGAGAAGCGTCTGGAATTCGCCGTTCGATTGAAGTAGAGCGCATCACTCTCAAAGAGGAGCAAATATGAGAAACCGATTAGGTATGCTGTTATTATTGCTGGGCTTGTTTCCTGCTCTGACGCTTTATTCCGTCTCTTATGCGGAGGAGCCAACGGAACGAATACGCAGCATGCTGGAAGAAATCATGACCATTCAGACCGATCCGCAGCTGGAAGGCTCCGAACACCGTGAAGAAAGAAGAACTGCGATACAGAAGATTATCGGAGAGAATATTGATTTCGATGCCATGGCGCAGCTCGCCCTCGACCGTCACTGGCAGAGGTTAAGCCCTGCGCAGCGTATTGAATTTAAGCAGATATTCCGGGATCTTTTCCAGGATTCGTATTCGCGGCTCGTATTGAACTTCATCAAACGCGAGAAGGTCCTTTATCCTAAAGAGGACGTACGCAAGGACACTGCCACCGTCATGACGATTATCGTTCGCGCCAACGACGAGATCACGGTCGATTATGATCTCTCCAACAAAGGCGCGGTATGGCTCGTGGACGACGTCAAAGTGGATGGCGTGAGCATTGCCGGCAATTATCGAAACGCTTTCGACCGAGTGATCAAAAAGGAATCTTTTGTCGCGCTGCTGAATCGGATGCGCGTTCAGCAGAAAGCGATTGCCAAATCTTCATGAATATAGTGGACGTAATCCTGTTATCCCTTATAGCCTTATCGCTGGGTTTCCAGCTTGTATCTACCCGTTCCAGCTTGCGTTTTTTCATCGATGCAAAGCGGCCGAAACAAAGCAGCGAAGATCTTCCGCCGGTTTCCGTTATTAAACCGGTCACCCGAGCCGACGCTGAACAGATCGAAAACTTCATCAGCTTTTTCGAGCAGGATTATCCTGCCTTTGAAGTTGTTTTTTCGCTGAGCCGCAGTGATGAAACCGTGGTATCGGTCCTTGAAAATCTCAAGAATCGCTTCCCCGCCAAGGATATTTGCTGGGTGCTGAACGACAAGAATCCGGGTCCGAATTATAAGGTCGGCAATCTCATCGGTGCCATCAACAGCGCCAAATTCGATACCCTCATTATCAGCGATAGTGACATTCGGGTCGGACCTGAATATTTGCGCAGGATAGTGACCGCTTTTCAACGGGAGGGGGCCGATATCGTCACCTGCCTGTATCGGGGCACCCGCATCGGCAATATCCCTTCGGCATTGCATGCACTTACCATTCAAACCGATTTTATTCCCAACGTGATTATGGGCTATGAGATCGAGGGGATCTCCTACGCTTTTGGAGCCACAATCTGTACCAGCAAGACTGTTATCAGCAAGTTTGGGGGACTTGAGCCGATCAGGGACTATTTGGCCGACGATTATCAGATAGGCTTTCTGGCTCGGCAGAATGGTTTTGAAGTCCATTTGTCCAGGCATCTAATCGATCATCATTCCCACTTTGCTGATTTCTCGGACTATTTCTTTCACCAGCTGCGATGGGCGGTCACTCAGCGAGTCTGCAGGCCGTGGGGATATTTGGCTTCCGGCATCACTCACGGAGTATCTCTGGCAACAATCCTTTTGATCACCAGCGGTTTTTCGCCGCTTGCTTTGGCGGTGTTTACGGTGACACTGATAGTTCGCCTGCTGTGCTTCAGCTTTCTTAATCGTAAAGTGATTCACAATGACGAAGCGGCTCGTTACGCATGGCTCATTCCCATCAAGGACTGGGTGAACTCGCTTATTTGGATTTTCAGCCTCTTCACTGACAGAGTGCGTTGGCAACAGCGCAGGTTTCGAGTGGTCAGGGGAGGAAGAATTCATGAGCTCAACGAAGCTAAGAAATTATAGAGGTTGGAGTGTCACGCAAACTATCTGCAGCAGAAATGATAACCGGTGGTCAGCAATTCTTTCGATACTTGATTCATGGCGGACTGATCAACATTAACCTGGAAGTCACCAAGCGCTGCAATGCCCGTTGCGATTTTTGCGATTACTGGAAAATCAAGCCGCCCGCCGAACTGAAAGACTATGTGCCGGTCGTCAAGAAGCTCAACCCTTTGTCGGTCGGCCTGACGGGAGGAGAGCCTCTGTTGCGGGAAGATTTGTCCGAGCTAATCGGGGGATTGCGGCAAAGCTTCGGTTTTCTCTTTCTGGGCCTGATGACTAACGGGCAGCTGCTGACTAAGGAGCGGGGGATTGAATTGTGGGAAGCCGGCCTGGATCAGTTGTCGATCTCTCTGGACTATCTCGATGAGCGCCATGATGGTGAGCGAGGCTTGCCCGGGCTTACCGAACATGTTTTGTCCGTGGCGCCGAAGCTGAGCAGGGCAGGGGTAAGCATGTGCTTCAATGTGGTCATAAAAAAAAGCAACTATACGGAAGTGCCGCGTATCATCAAACGGGCTTCTGAAATGGGCATTAAGGTTTCGCTCAGCACTTATAATTGCTGGCGGATCAACAACAAGTCCTATATGGTTGAGCCTGCAGAGCTGTCGTCGCTAAAAGATGTGATTGCCGAGATAAAAGAACTGAGAGAGCAGTTGGGAAATGTAACTACCGGCGAGTATTATTTGGATCAAATACCGGAGTTTTTCTACAATAAGACTGTTCCCGGCTGCACGGCCGGCTTGAATTGGCTGCAGGTCACCCCTGATGGTATGATCAAACGCTGCTCGGACGGTCCGGTTGCCTGCCATTTCAGCAGCTGGCGTGCGGACTTTTTTAATCCTACCGACTGCGGGCATTGCTGGTATTCGTGCCGAGGGGCGGCACAAGAGCCCTGGACCCTCAAACGCTTCATTGCAGAAGCGAAAGAGGCTCTGTAGAAGATCGCCTGCAATTCAATTTTTACGAGAGCTCAGATACCATAAGCTACCGGCAAATACATAGGTCCCTATCGCTGCACCCAATAAAAACCAGTTAAGCCGGTCGTCCAGTGCAAGAAGAGCGACCAGATATGCGAAGTCTCTGTTGCTCACCATCTTCATAAGCCGCAACAGCCTGGGCGAGCGCTTGAGAACTTCCACGTCGACACTGAGGATGCATTGGTAGACGGCTATGGCGCAAACCCCGAATCCTCCCAGAAGAAACCACAAAGCCCATATATAAAGCCTATTGCCCGTGTCGTGATATAGCCCGAAGGCGATGCCGATGAAAACGGCTATATGCACTACATTGTCGGTTGTGATATCCAGATAATGACCAAAACGGCTCTCCATCAGTTTCAGACGCGCGACCTCCCCATCCACGCCGTCCACTACAACGCAAAATACGAACAGCAGAGATCCAAGCAAATGCGGCCAATAGCCAGGCAGAGAAAGTAAAAGCGCCCCGATCAAACCGATGGAAACGCCCATCAAGGTGATCTGATTGGGCGTCACTTTAGTGCGGACCAGCCTGCTGCTGAAAAATTGGGAAATCCTGCGGTCGAAATGACGTGCCATGAAGCCGTCCGTTTTAGCGGTCTGGGCGGCAAGTGCGCCGAGCAGCTTTTCCTCTGAAATTTCCACATCCCCTGCGGTCAGCCCAACGGTGCGCGGAAGTCCGTTGTGGATTTGAAAATGTGCGGCATCTTTGAGAATGGGGGGATTCGAATTTTCGGCTGACCACAAGGTTGCCGCTATCTCTTGAAGCTCTGCCGCCGATGCCAGGTAGATCCCGTCGGATTCTCCGTCGTTCGCCAGTTCCATATGCAGTGTTTGGTTGCCTCCTCCTGCCTGCAGGAGCTCCATAAGCGACAGGCGATCAATCACCACATTGGCTTTGAGCGCAAGAATCTTGGTTTCTTTTTCTATTGCCAGTTGCTCGATTGCGCGACCGAGTTGGGCGTGGTCTTCCACCGGGTGAAATGATCCGGGTGGCACTAAGTCCGACAGCAAGGGCATGATTAAATCTACTC
>JAVEVM010000301.1:0-5284 GCA_034005055.1 Desulforhabdus sp.
TGTCTTTCCTTAAGAGACGACGACTTGCTCGCCAGGCTGAAGGTGAAATGGATCAGGAGATACCTCTGGCTCGCGGCCGCGAGATCCGATTGCCAAGTAATAAGGAGTCTAGAAAAGAGCTGAATCGGGAATTTTGGGGTGCCGTTATCGGCCCATGGTCTGTAAGAGCTATCAACCGGTTACAGGTCAGAGATTTTGCTACGTTTGGTGTTGTTGTCCTTGTCTTCTGTCTGTCGTCGTTAGCTGTTTATCATGCTTTTATCAAGGATGAACCCTGGGTCCGCTACAACCGCATTTATGAGAAGAAAGAATCGGTTGCAGAAACTCATAAAGCAGAGGTTCCCGAATCGAAGAGCAACGGAATAGGAACGTATTATCCGGATGGACAAGTGTCATCAGGAGTGAATTCTCATGGACCTGACCGGATCTATTCCTACACGAAGCAGGACGGCGGCACCGGTTATACCAACACGGCACCTCCGGCTGACGGGAAATCGGTACGTGAACGGCCGGAACTTGTGGCCGATCGAATAGAAATGCCCATTGAGATACAGGATGGAAGAATCTATGTCCCTGTTTCCATAGAACATCGGGGAAACAAATTCGACACATCTTTTATGCTCGATTTGGGGGCTGCCAACACGATTCTACCCCAAAGAAATGCTGATTTCGTCAAAGCAAATCATTTGACAAAAGCCACGTATCGAATCACCGAAGGGGAAGGAACCTTTTACGAGATGCGCGAATTAGAACATTTTCGGGTGGGGCCGAATTTCGTGCAAAACTTCCGGGTTGTTACTCGTATCGGTGATGGAGCTACACAGCGGGGAGTCTTGGGGCAGGATTTTCTCAGCCGTTTCAAATTTCACGTCGATGAATCACGACGGGTCATTGTCTGGTACCACTGATTGGGAAGAACGAATTTGATTAGATGTAGATGTGCTACGTTGGTAGCGTTGTGACAAATTATTTTCATGGCTCTCAGCCGGTTGAATCGCTTCTGTTTAAGATTTTTTGAAATGTTCCGAAGAGGACTGTTGAACACAGAACCTTATATGCCTGAAAAATCAGTCCGGAATCCGTGAACAAAAGGAGCGATTATGCAAGTCGGTAACGCAACAATTACCCCATCTAGCCTATTCATCCGCAACAACGCATCAGCCAGTAACCCAACGACTGAAAACAAGGAAACGCCGGTTGTTCATGAATTGAAGTCGCCTCTTAAAAAGGCTCCTGGGGATAGATCGGCTTCCTATTTTCAGAATCTGCTCTCCATGCCCGGTCTTGACGAATACCAGAATCAGCTCGAAGAGCAGGGAAGGATTGAACAATCCATGGTGATCAGGAAAGGCAGCCAGGTGATGGGTACGGTCGGACGCAATGGCTGGGCCATGCTGCAAGAATCTTCTCTCAATGTTCTATGGGATCGAGCAAACGGCAATACAGCGACCTTTGCCCAATTGCTTGAGCGGCACGGCTATGAAGTAGAGAACTTTAAACCGGGTGCCGGCCCCAGCTATGCCGAAGTACATGAAATGATCCATCATGAGAGCTATAGCACTCTTGTTGCCAGGCAATCGATTGAATATTGCCAAGAACTCAACTGCAGGACAGGGTTTGCCGTTTACTGAAAAGAGGTAAGGGTTCGACTCATGCGGTCATGTTTGATGTTGCTCCATTATCGCCCGGATAGTGGGGGCGTTTAACAAATGTTTAACAAGCAAGGAAATATGTGGAGTGATTATAGGTAAATAACTGATTGGTCGCAGGTTCGAATCCTGCCGCCCCGACCAGATCACAAGAGAAGGACTAACAGCGGAATCAGGCTGTTAGTCCTTTTTGTCTTGAACGAGTTCTGCTTCTTTCCGGATTTTGAGCAATTGGCGACGCCGTTCATAGGACGGGGCCAGTCTTTTGTATTCTTCTTTTATTACCGGATTGGACAGGGCTTTCTTTTTGAAGTCTTTCAGTGTCGGTCTCATTTCTTCTTAGTCACTTTCGTCTGGTTGATTTGTCAATGATAATTACCTTGTAACCTCAAGCGCAATTGAGGCGCGTCTGGATGGGAGGAACAAGAGGAAAAAATCCGCTCATCTCCGAGTCTACTCGACGGGTTAATGGTAAGGAGGAGAAACCATGTACACACTGTATACGATTCCCGGATCCTGTTCTTCTGGTATTACGGTCTTGTTGGAAAAGCTGCAGGTTCCCTATACGCCTGTCAAACGAGAGGATGTTGAGAATTATGCCGAACTGGTGCCGACCAATCAGGTGCCGGCTTTACGGACTCCCGAGGGCCAGATTGTCACCGAAGGAGCGGCGATTGTACTCTACCTGCTGGAGAAACATGAAGCCCCCATGTTGCCGGGTGATCTCGAGCGCAAAGCGGAGTTTCTGCGTTGGCTGATGTTTGATTACGCCACGATGCATCCGGCCTACGGCAGGATGTTTGCCATCCGTTTCCGGGTTCGGATGGATGAGAACGAGCGAACTGGAGTGCTCAAACAGCTGGCCGGACAGGTGTCAAGTTTGTGGGCAATCCTTGATAAGGAACTGGAGAGGAAGCGGTTCATCACCGGAGATGAACCGACGATTGTCGATTACCTGGCGGCGGTTTATGCGAGTTGGGGGAAAAATTTTCCGGACGCCGGCATTGTCCTGGGCAACAATGTCAAGCGGTTGATTGACGAGGTGTCGGTGCTTCCCGAATTTCGGGCTGGTTACAAAAAGGAGAATCTGGAGTACCACAAGCCATTTTGAAACGAAGCTAACCCAGCACAAAGCAGCGCCGCAGCTTTGCTGTTGATCAGTTGCGGCGCTGCCTCTCCCCCCGTTGCTTTTTTGGAGCGGTTGTCGATTCAGGTTCTGGCGCCGGCGGCGACCGAAGCTTCTGTTGTCGCTGGAGCAACCGATTCTTTTGCAGAAACCATTCCGACAAAAGCTTGTGTCGTCCTGACCACCGTCCAGATCGAAAGTAGTGCCAGCGGCAGCAGGATGAAAAGGGTTACCGGAAGGATCCACAGATAGACGATGAAATCAGCACTATTCAACATGACCATACCTCCTCGTGGTTGTGTTTTTTCGGCGGCGGACTGTATCATATTTTGGCGGTCTGGAGTCCCCCACCATCAAAATTTCCACGATCTTTGATATCGAGGGTGCCTCCATCGCGCTGCACGATTCGCTGAAAAAAAGTTTTATTTCATTCGGATGGTTGAATCAGGGGTTCTTGAGACTTTTCTTGACAAGAACGGACCGCGTTTTCCCGATCACAAGGGGGGAGCCGGCTGGGTTATGAGACATGGCCGCTCGGTGTAGATCAACGATGTGTCCGGGGACGAGCGTTATTACAACGGTTTCAACAGAATTCAGGGGTTTCTGACCAGATCGATGGTATGCGTACCACTGCGTACCCGGAGGGGATTCCTCGGCGTATTGTATGCCCTGAACAAACAGCAGGGAGACTTTCGTGAACGGGATAGACGGTTGCTGGAAATACTTTCAGATACCATAGCGGTATCCTTGGAAAACGCACGGCTCTACGGAGATCTCAAAGACCATGTTCATGCGTTGCAGCGGGAGCGGCAATCGCTGCTTGCCAAGGTGGAATCCGGTTCCGGATTCAATGGCATTATCGGTTCGGGCCTGCCGATGCGGCGGATGTTTGAGTTGATGAGCAAGGTCATGGACACCACCGCTGCAGTGCTCATTCAGGGCGAGACAGGGACGGGAAAAGAGCTTGTTGCCAGGGTTATCCATTACCATGGTGTCTTGCGTGAAAAGCCGTTCGTTGCCGAAAACTGCGGTGCGTTGCCGGAAAATTTGCTGGAAAGCGAACTGTTTGCCCATGTGAAGGGTGCTTCTACCGGGGCTGTCGCCGATAAGAAGGGGCTGTTCGAAATCGCCGACGGCGGTACCATCTTCCTCGACGAGATCGGCGAAATGGCGCCGGCCATGTAGGTCAAGCTGATCAGAGTGCTGCAGGAAGGGCAGTTTCGTCCGGTTGGCGGCAGTCGGTTCCACGATGTTCGGGTGCGGCTTATCGCTTCGACCAATCGCGATCTGGCCGAAGAGCTGGAAAAAGGGACATTTCGCCAGGACCTCTATTATCGCATCAATGTTTTTCGGATCACTGCCCCGCCCCTGCGCCGTCGGAAAGAGGACAGCTCTGATCTCGCGGCCCATTTTTTGCAAAAGAGTGCCGGTAAATACGGGCGTCCGGTCCCGGCGTTATCACCCTCGGCACTGGAAACGCTGCTTCGCTTCGATTGACCCGGCAATGCGCGAACTGGAGAACGAGATGGCTCGAGCGGTTACCATGGCCGGGGGGGATCGGACCATTCAGGTGGATATGCTATCCGACAAGATCAGACAGGTGTTCGTTGCTCACAGAGTTCTTTTGCTTCGCTGGCTTGCCCGGTCTTGAGTTTTTCTGCTATGAAGTGCAGGGCTCTTTGCGTTTCGGTTGGGCTGGCGGTTCTAGCATCGGCCAGAGTGCTCGGTTAGTAGACGGTCCATTGCACTGCATCACGTGGTGTGACAGTGAGCGAGACGTGCGGGGGGGGGGGGGGACCGCTGTGGCGGCCACTGACTGACCCCCTGCCACTTCTGCGGACCCTTGCTTGTTGGAGGCCCGAACCAGACCGGAAAAGACCATGAGCTGGGACCGGTCGGTTTCGGTAACAACCAGAAACTCGGTCCCTTCCGCGGCGCCGTTGAGAAATGGCGTGATCACCTGCAAAGAGCGAGGCCGATGGCTAAAGATGTGCAAGGCCCCGTTGAGCAATTGAAGCAGGAAGCGTTCGGCCGGTTCACCAGCAAAGGAGAGGGTGCTGTTTTGTTTGAGACGCAGCACGGTCTCGTTGACGAGAACGATCGCGACCCCGCTGCCGTTGACGATTCGGAGCACATCGCCGGGACAAAAGACATGGTGCTGCCGCACCGGTTCCCATCCGGCCTGGCCGGCCGGGCGTACCTCCGCCCGGCCCTCGATGGCCGCCAAGGTACCAACAGACTCTCGGCAGCGCTCATCCGCTTGCGTCGAGATGGCGGCGGTCAACGAAATTAAGACGATGGCAACGAGCGTGCGAACCAGAAACATAATTCCCCCTCTAAGAATTGAGTTCCGGTTATGCTCCTTCTTTTCAAGTGGTTAGATTTTAGTACGAAGTGGAAACCCCTACCCTACGGGTAGGGTAATAGGGATTGGCTAGGCCAGTCCCGTATGGGTATGGCCAGGAAGGCCGCCCACTGCTATCCTTACATCGAGTTGTTGCCGCAACAT
>JAVEVM010000302.1:0-5284 GCA_034005055.1 Desulforhabdus sp.
TGGCCGTTGTCCAGAGGATCTCCACCCGAACCGCCGTCCCCCAGCCCAACATAAAGGTATCCGTCGGGCCCGAAAGCGATTTCGCCACCATTATGGTTGGCATAGGGTTGCGGCTGCTGCAAAATCATTACCTCAGAGGATGGCTCCAGGAAATCTCCGGCACCTGACTTGGTGAAGCGAGAAATCACCGATCTGCCATCGAGCGCCGCCGTGTAGGATAAGTAAACGTATGGAACGCCCGGATAGGAGGGATGAAGCGCCATGCCCAATAACCCCTGCTCGCCGCCGGCTGTCGTAATTTTTTGCGCGACGTCGACAAACACACTGGCTTGTTGATCGCCATTCAGAAAGGTCATCACCCGACCGCTCTGCTCAATAACATACCAGCGTTGGCCGTTATTTGGTGACTGTTGGACCCCCACCGGCCTGTTGAAAGATATTGGAGAAAAAACCCGAGTCAACCGATAATTGGTCCCGGCCGGTTTCGCCAGTGCCACACAAGTTGTGCTTGTGGGACGGGAATCCAGTCCCGAGGCTGCAAAGCCAATTGAACAGCACAAAAAGGACAAAGTCACTGACATGAGCAGAATTCGGACGGCTTTTCTGCCGGGTCCACGGTGACCTGCCAACATGAGCCATCCTTCCATGAATCATCTCAGCAAAAAAACTCTCGCTGCATAGGCATCATCATTTCTTCCCTATTTTGTCAAAATTAACAAACAGTCACTGTATTGATCGGTCGATCGGAATCAATCACGCTGAATCATAGCTTTTAGAAGAATCATTTTCCATCGCATGGTCAATGGCCAAGAAGCAGAAAACAGCAGGCAAGCAGTTGGGAATCGCATTTCATTTCCATGCAAAACCAACAATTCTCATTTTGGAGGCCCGACCTCTAAAACGAGAATTGCTGATGCAAAACAAACACTGCTCTTGAGGAGGCTGTCAATCCAAAAGGAGCAGATATGGGCTTGTCACTGGCTTGCCGGGTTGCAGGCTGCGGTACTCGAAAGCGCCGCGATCCACCTGCGGTCCGAACGGCCGTGGACGGTTTTCCAAATCGTGGTCGGGGGTCAGCCCGCCCACCGCGAGACCGCTGTCGATAGCCAGGCTGGCCGGTTGCAGGTGTCCGTCGAAACTGCTCAGGTTGTCGCTGACAAACAGCGGGTTGGCGCACAAGTCGTTTGTCCCCCGAGGGCAGCCACTGTTTTTGGCATTATAGATTAGATTATAGTCCATGTGCCCCGTTGAAATCCCACTTGGATCCTCCCATATAAGACATGCCGTGTCTTGCGGGTCCAGAAATTCCTTATAACCCCTGAAAATGTTATTTAGAAAAGTGGCGGATTCCGAACCGTCACATGGAAGGTTCCCTCGATCGCATACCGCCTCGACCAGACAATCTCCCTGGCCCACGATGGTCGAATTGACCACGGTGACATCGTCTCCCTGACCGAAGCTGAGCGCCAGGCTGTTTCCACCGGCCCGGCAATGATCGCTCATCTCCTGCGCATAAGGCTTTCCCGAAAAATACCCGCAGTCTCCGACGATCAGGCAATTTTCGATTTTTGCAGGACCCGCGATCTTGATGGGGTTGCCGGCGTTGCCGTAGGCCCGGGTGCGCCGGAGCTCGATCAGGCTGGGATTTTCCCGCACATAGAGCAGATCCAATCCATCCGAGGTATTGTAGCGAAAGACGGAATCTTCGATGATCCAATGGCCCCTGGTGGCTCCAGTCCCCACTCCGTCGCCGTATCCTCCGTGGGTTTGGTCCCAGCAATGATCGGGCTGCTTGCCCGGATAAGTCTCCGCGCAACCGTTCCATTCAACAATCCAGCGTCTAAAGGTCAGTGTATCCGAGTTGCTGCTGTTATTGCCGATATCACCATCCCATCCGCACCAGCCGTTGCCGGCAATTCGGACGTCTTGCACGCTCCAGTCCGTGATCCGCCCAGCATGCACCCCGGTGTGGGCCAGACCATGAATGTCGAGGTTTTGCAGGCGCACATTGGTAGAATCCGAAGCCACAATACCGACCGGTGCCCAGTCGCCGTAAGGATAGCTGTCTCTTTTGCATTCAACAGCCGGGTTAGAATGAGACTCTACGCAGGCGGAATGATCGGTTAATTCGAGACATGCAATGACCGCATGAGATGTGCCGATGAGGCTGAGCAAGTGCAAGGGCCTCTCAGCCCCCCACAGCTCGGGTGGATCCACGCAGCCCTGATTCCATCCGTAGCCGAGAATACGGGTTGGATGCTGTGCATCCGGTCCCGAGGGCAGGGCGGGAAGCACGCAATCCCAAGGATAACCTATGTCGCACCAGGAAGTATTGGGAGCACTAATACCCAGCTCATAACCTGCAACTGCAGAACGAATAATTAGGGTATCACCACCCTGGAGCTTCCAAGTAGGGGGATCTCCCGCGTTGAGCGCCCAGAAAGGATGAGCCCAGGCGCATGACTGGCCGGTGCCCAAACCCGGAAAAGGAGCATCGGCAAGTCCGTTGCACTGGGCTGCAGTGCCCCCGTCGGTTCGAACATAATAGTCGGTGGCATGTGAATGAGAATTGATGCAGCAGCAAAATAAAGTAATCGCAATAGAGTGTCTTATCGTTTTGCACATGGTCTTTCCGTCCGTAGGCCCTCCCGGCTGGTGATAAGGCATCGTTACTCCATATGCATGATTTTGGTGACATGAAACACTTGAACTTTACCCTGGATCTCAAGCGATCCTTTTCATATGTTGGATGCTCGCTCCTGAATTCATCATTCCCACGAAAACTCAATCAGATAGGAGCAGCAAGTGCGTCCCTGGGGAAGTGGACGGTCGATGACTCCAGAGCTCCTCACCATGAGTCCCGTCATTGCAAATAAAAAAGAGTGTATCGTTCATGGCGAGCAAATCTCCGGGATAGGAAGACCACTCACCAGGGTTCAGGTCCTTTATCATGACCGTGCCCGCTGAGGTGCCGTCGCTTCGCCACAGCTCGGTGCCGTGGACACCGTCATCGGCCGAAAAATAAATCCGCCCGTTGAGCTCCGTTATCCAATTCGGATCGGAGCTCCCCGAGGGATGGATGTTTTTGACCATCTGCGTACCTGGCTCCGTTCCGTCACTTTTCCACAGCTCAGTGCCGTTAGTCCCGTCGTCGGCTGAGAAGAAAAGGATGCCGTTGACAAAGATTAGATCACTCGGGGAACTGTCGCAAGTCCAGCAAGGATTGATATCTTTGACAACCTGGGTGCCAGAGTCCGTGCCGTCGCTTTTCCACAACTCGTAGCCGATCGACATTCCTTCGGCACCAAAATAGAAGACAGAGCCGCCATCGGTTATGCTATATGGATTTCCGTCGCCTGCCTGGTTGAGATTTTTAACCAGTACGGTCCCGTCAGTAGTGCCGTCGCTTTTCCACAACTCATGACCAATGCCGGGGCTTTCTGCTCGAAAAAAGAGGGTTCCCCCTATGTCTGTGAGATACGAGGGTTGACTGTGGGCAGCGTCTGGGTTGATATCTTTGACCATTTGGGTCGTTCCACCCATGATACCGTCGCTCTTCCAGAGCTCTGCGCCGTAAGTGCCGTCGTCAGCCTCAAAGAAAAGCATATTTCCACCAACCACAGTGAACCATTGCATCAAGCCTGTGCTGCCAGCAGGATTGATGTTCTTGACGATCAGAGTGCCGTCCCTGGTGCCGTCACTCCGCCAGAGCTCTCGGCCATGAAGGCCATTATCAGCGCTAAAGAAGAGAATTCCTCCCATTTCTGTCAATTCCTCAGGATAGCTGCTTGCTCCGGCGGTCCAATTGATATTACGCACCATGACGGTGCCCGCTTCGGTCCCATCACTCTTCCAAAGCTCTACGCCATTGGTTCCGTCGTCGGCCCGAAAGAAAGCCGAACCCTGAACGTTGGTAATGTAGGCCGGATTACCTGATGAGGTAGAATGGATATTTTTCACCATGACGGTGCCGCTTTCGGTTCCGTCGCTCTTCCACAGTTCATGTCCATGGATTGCATCATAAGCCCTGAAAAAAAGTGTTCCGTTTACATTGGTCAAATATTCGATAGCGCTATTGCCGCCCGGATTGATGTCCTTCACCATCTTCGTAGCGGCAAGAGCTCGTGAAGAGCTCGCAAAAATAAAGCCCAGGAAGAGACTGCAGTAAACGATGCAACGCAACAATTTGGGATGCATTGGATTTCCTCCTGCGTCGTTTTATAGGGGCTAAAGCCAAAAACTCATCTTTTATCCGAGTTCTTTTTGTAGTGTTTCGCTTCGCTCTCACCGACCGGCACAGGCCTTATGCACAAGCTCAGGTTGTTTATGGGCCATGCCACATACTCTTCTCGGGTAGCTGGACGAGCAGCTCCGTAATTGTCCATCACCCTCAGCGCATTGGCCGACCAATAACCGGAAGTCGGTGGAATATCACCGGTCCCCATGGACTGCGATTGAGGATAAAGGAGCCAACGACGATGGCCGACGGCACTGTTGTAAGCTCCGGAATCCTCCATATAGCCGGAAATAGCCCCCCAGCCGTAGCTGCCCAAACTGAGATTGGAATGTGATGCGCCATCATAGCCGGCAGCACTGTAACAGGCCCAGGTTGAGGGAGGGTAGTGGTTCAGAGTACCGTTGGCGGACATCATCAGGGCCGCTTTCTGAGCTACCGTATTATAGGCTGTGGACAACGTGATATTGGCCGGCACTCCTGCCATTGCGCGAAAGTAATTGATGCGAAGAGCCACCGCGTCTTTGAAGGCGGCGGCCGTATCACCAGCATTGCAGGTGGACACATTGCCGGTCCAGTTGATGGCCGGCTGGGCGGCGTTGGCATAATAGGTAAGATAGAAATTGCGTGAAGCATCCCGGCTGGCAGGATTAATGGAGAGGCTAACGGCCTGGACTTCAAGAGGCTCCGCCGGCGGGATCATCTTCATATATTCAGGAGCAATTGGCGGTTCACCCAGTATGATTCCATCGTCTCCCATGGCTTTTGCTATGGCAGTAGCCAGTAGAAGAACCAGCAGAAATCCCCAAAAAACATGTCGTTGGGTAATCTTCATAAAGCCTCCTCCTCGCAAACAGGAATCTGCGCCGACCCCTAATCAAAAAGCAGCGGAAACAGTTGGGGCATTGCGGTGGGTGCAGCCATCAGTCGGCCGTAAATATCCGGCTGATTTGTTGCGGAAATCATGCCATACGATCAAAAACTTCGAGCCGTTTGAAGCCATCTTTGGCGCATATTGATTGCGCTCGTTGTTGCATACCGGGAAGTTGC
>JAVEVM010000303.1:0-5283 GCA_034005055.1 Desulforhabdus sp.
CGGTGTTATCATCATCAATAAACAAGGAAAGAGCACGATCGGCCGCCAATCAATTCGCCGGTGATCTGAGAGAAGCTCGAATTCGCAGCATTGAGAAGCACACCAGCCATGGACTCAGCTACAACTATGGGAGCAATCAGTACAATGTCTTTATGGATACTGACAGCGATCTCATTTTTGAACCGGATGACGGAGAAATTGAGCTTACTAAGAGGGATGTGGGCAAGGACTACTTAAAGGTTACGGCCAAACGTCCCGACTCTAATCCGGCATCGGTATTAAGATTGGGCTTCGATGTGAGGGGCTTTCCCCTACAACAGGATTCCATTTTGTTCCTGAGCCAGAACGCCGCCGACCCGTCAATCAGCGGGTGTCCCAACAATGACTGCTGCAGGACATTGAGCTCGCAAAACGGTCCCAGCTGCGGAGACGAATTCTGTTGTGCCGTGTGCGTCTCCTACGGCGAGATAAAGGTTACCTGTAATGACGATTACTAGGAGCTCAGCGGGATTTACCCTAATCGAAGTGATGGTGGCTCTTTGCACCATGGCCATAGCCCTGATGGCGGTCATGGGACTTCATTTGTCCTCTTTGAGGGCGGATGTTAGAAATCGAGACGAATCCCGTGCGCTGTTTCTGGCCAATCAGAAGCTCGAAGAGCTTCGCTCACAGCATTTTTCGAATATCGTCAACGGAGAAGATTCAGCCGCCTATCCTTTTGAATTGACCTGGACCGTCACGGCAACCCAGGCATGGAGAAAAGACCTGGTGGTCACCGTTTCATGGCCGGAAAGAATAAGCTCCATCAACGGTAACGCGCAGACCAAACAGAGGAGCGTTCAGGTAGCAACCATTATTGCCGACCTGAACTAAAAAGTGCACTGAAGATGAACCCTCAACAGATCCTAACCAGCCGCTTTGGGATGACATTGGTTGAGCTGATGGTGTCGATAACCGTTACTCTGGCGGTAATGACTCTTACGGTGTCAATCTTCATGGGACAATATAAGAGCTACGTGAAAAGGACGGATGCGAACAAAATAATGGAATCGACACCTCCAGTCGCGGAATTGCTCAAACGCGACCTGATGCTGGCGGGATGGTCCGTTCGGCCGGAAATGGGGTTCTTTTTCGAAGATGGCGGCACCAACGGCACAGATAGAATTTACTTCAACGATTCAACCATAATCGATGAGGACCACCCGGATGAAATCAACAAATTCATGCAAGAAGATTGTTCAGGGTGTTTGCAGATTGAAACTTTGAATCAACTGCCGAGGTTAGACATCGATGATGAAGAAGGCGATCAAGACGATGCTACCGGCAAGGACTTCGTGAAAGGCGTTTACCAATTTGTTATGACCAGCACCGGGAACTCGAGAACCGTCAGGCTGGGAGGATCAGATCCCGAAGACACCTCTACGGCAGTCGAATTTTTCAGTACTGCAAATGCCCCGGTCTATTTAGCGGTAGGCACCTTTGTTGCCCCGGCAATATACTATTGTTTAGACGACGGCAATTCAGCCCAATGCCATCCCGACGGAAGTCCATCGCAGTGGGTGCTGCGCCGAAGCGACCGCAATTCAGCAGGTCTTCAGCCAATGGCTGAAAATGCAGTCGATCTCCAGGTTGCTTATCGGCATATCACCGGCGTCTGGTACGGCACAGCCGGATGTGAGGATCGCGGCGACTGTGCCCCTGCCTTTTTCAGCTCAGCCGAAATTGATCTGGTTCGGCTCACTCTGGTAACGAGAAGCAGCCATCGCGATAAAGCACTTATCAATAACGCCACCTATTGCCGCCCTACGGTGGAGAACAGGACCGGAGCTGCTCTGGGATCAGATGAATGCGGCTACACCTACCGCGTCTACAGCGTCCAGGTGAAGCCCCGCAATACGTAGCGGATGCTATACTAGAAGGTAGCCGGACCTCAAATGAGAGCCCGGCGACAAAGGAAGCAAATGAAGCTCGCTAAACCACTTGGAAACGACAAAGGCATGGCTCTGGTGCTGACTTTGACCTTGGCGGGTCTGCTGAGCCTGCTTGGCGTGTGGATGATACTGCAGAGCAAGACCGCCTTTCGCGTCACTACCGCGACAACCCGGTATGAGTCCGTATTCAACCTTGCCGAGGCTGCCCTTCAACTCAGCCTGCGCTCGGTACGCATGAACACCCCTTACCCATCGTCAGCCTATTTGAACAGTGATGTTCCCGTTGCTTTATCGTCGGCGGTTCTTCCCGATTACATCAGTCAGATTAATCTCGGCAATGGCACTGTCACTCCCGAAGTCTATTACACGGGTTACGCTAAAACGCCGCCCGCCGGCTGGTCGCTCAATTGGCAAGGTTATTCAGCTTTTCACAGTGTCAATTACATGTGCAGAGGTGAAGGAACGATAGAGCTCCCTTCTTCACAAGGGGACGCAACGACTGCCGTGATAAGCCTGGCAACCAGAGTAACTCAATGAGCAGCATCTTGAAGCCGGCTCTCCCGTGCCAACCGCTGCACTTTTCCCTCAGAGGAGGTGACTCATGCTGGAAAATCTGAAGATATTAGCCAAACTGCTGCGCAGCCCCGTTAATTCGGCGGTACCGGTGCTGCTCCTCACGCTCTTTACAGCACCTGCCGGTTTTGCCGGTCAATGCTCGGAGCCAGCATTTGTCAGCGTCTCCGTTGTGCCGAATGTTCTTCTGGTTCTCGACAACTCCGCCAGTATGTACGACCTGGCATACGTGAATGATAACCCGCAGCAATCTTATTGTTACGACGATTCCTACGAATCGCCTTACGACAGCTACACGAGCATCTCCGGCAAGACCTATTATGGCTACTACGACCCTGAGCTCTGGTACCAGTACAATAATATGGGCGCCAACTTCCAGGAAGCATCCAGTACTCCAACAGACTGCACCAACAGGCCCGAATCGCAAAGCGACTACTGCGTTAAAGTTACGGACGACCAGCTCGTTCATGCGTTCCTCAGAGGAAATGTACTCAATTGGATGACGATGTCGAAGCTTGACCTGGAGAAAAAGGTCCTGACCGGAGGAAAATACGACGGAACCGTTCTCAATGGTGAATCAAGGGGCTGTCTTGGACGAAGATTTATTAAGGAGGTCAAATGCTGGGTTCAAAAGGGTCAGGGGAATTCAAAGAAATACGAGCCCCATTCATCGGGCATTGTATTCGCTGTGAGAGGACCGGAGACAACCGGTGAGGAAGGCTACGGGAGCCTGTTCAGCGCAGGGGGAACAAACATAGAGATATACGCACTTCCCGACTCTTCTGAAACAGATGATTGGGAGGGCTCGATGGAGGCTTGCATCGAGGCGATCCAGCAGTTTTGCGACACGACAGACCACGGAGGGTTCGGTCAGGCACAAAACAACATCAAGGAATGTCTCGGCTACAAGCCCGGTACCGGAGCGGACAAGTGGGAAACGGATGAAGGTAAAGAGCAGCGTTACGGGTTTGCGGCTTTCCTCCATTCCGTCCACACATGTTGGCATCTGAATCCGGCTCACTCGCCCGGCAGACCCACTCCCACCCCCGGCGACATGCAAAGCATTATGTCTATCTGCCAGGGACAATATGCTCACCTTACCAAAGATCTTTCAATCGCTGAGATGTGGGCGGAATTAGCAGATCCATTCAACCCTTCTTATGTTTGCTCACAGTATGCCAGCGGCGACCAGAAAATTGGAATCGGGTGGTGCTACAGCGTGGAAGCAAGCGAATGGGGAGATCCCTACGACTTTGACCAGGACGCTGATCTAACCGATGAAGAAGATTGCGTCCGGCATCAACTGGTCAACTTTTGCTCAAGCACTGAATTACCGCTCGTAGTGGACCCGTCCCAGGGGTTCGGATTATGCGGCTCTAGCGATGATTCCTACAAATACGGGTATATCCCCGCGATGATTATCGAATCCGGTGTGCTATCGCAGCTCAGCGAGGATGGGAGCCCGGTTGCAACTCTGCAAAATAAGCGTGTCAGTCAGACGCCGACCGGACTTCTGCACAGGGTCAAGCCGAAGGTGAAGCTCGGATTGATGCTCAATAACCAATATGGGAGCGCCTTTGAGCTCAACGATGAGGATCGTTCAAACTACGGATGCGCCGATGAAGATTTAGACGGTGGCACGGTCATTTCCCCCATTGCTCTCGACAACGATGAAATCATCGGAGCGATCAATAATTCGACGGCATCGAACTGGACACCATTGGGGGAGACTTTTTATGAAATGACCCGCTATTTCAGAGGAATGTCTTCTGCCTATCTGGCCGGGGTAAGCTATACCTCTCCCGTGGACGACTATTGTCAAAGCAACAATGTCATTTTAATCTCCGACAGCTATCCCACCAGGGATAAAAACGTCCCGGGCACCGCATTTGGAACATCAACTGTCACCGACGCAAGTTTCAACGCTGAGAATATTCTGTCAACCCTCGACATCGACAATGATTTTGACGGGAATCTCCCCCTGGACGGCACCACCTATGCCATTGCAGCTGCCTACTGGGCCCACACCTACAATGGCAAATGGGCGGGCGGCGACCCCGATAACAATCTCACTGATAAGAACCTGAATTTTTATACTCTGTTCGCCCTTGGAGGCAATCCACCGGCGGATGATGAAAATCTTCTTCGCCAGATCGCCGAATATGGCGGCTTTGTGGATGGTAACAATAACAGTTTACCCGATCCTGGAGAATGGGACGGACATAATTACCTCGAAGCAAAGGACGCCTTTCAGCTTGAAAGCGCCCTGACTCAGATCTTTTACGAAATCTCCGCCGTTGGTGCAGCCGGAGCAGTCGCTACCGTCACTCAGGAGATGGAAAGCGACGACCTGTTGGTGCGAGGCGGATTTGAAACGGACGATCCTAGTACCTCCAACATCGACTGGAAAGGTCACCTGGAAGTGTACATCCCTTACGAGGGATGCGGCGAGTATTCCACCCAACCGGCATGCGAGAATATTGCGGGCTGCAGCTGGCTTAACAACAGCTGCGTCGGCACCATGTATAGCTTTCAGAAATCCTCAAATTGGGGGCAGTTCTGTTCGGCGACCGACACCACGAACGGCTATTGCTGGGATGGCGGCAGGACCATGCCGGCTCACGACGCAAGAACAATTTTTACCATCATTGAGGGAGTCAAAACCGACTTTACCCAAGAGAATGCAGCTGGCCTGCAGCCCTATCTCGACAACGATATTGATTTTCAACAGCTTGACTGTAGCTCCAAGGACCAGACCGCGTGTGCAGGCACTGCAGGC
>JAVEVM010000304.1:0-5280 GCA_034005055.1 Desulforhabdus sp.
GTTCAAGATTACATCAGTCACGTCCTCGAGGACGCCGGGTATGGTTGAAAATTCGTGCAATACTCCATTGATTTTTACATGCGTGATGGCACAGCCTTGCAGTGAGGAGAGAAGCACTCTTCGCAAGGCATTGCCCAGAGTAATGCCGAAGCCACGTTCCAGCGGCTCGCAGACAAACTTGCCGTACGTATCGGGGCGGCCCTTGCTCTCAACTTCCAAGCGCTTGGGCTTTATTAATTCGCGCCAGTTTTTCTGCATGTTTTTTCCTCATCGAGAGACGTCGCCAAGAATTTGTTCTCAAGCGAGGCTTTTTCTCCTATTTGGAGTAGAATTCTACGACCAGTTGTTCCTCAACTGGCAGATTCATCTCTTCGCGGGTTGGGATTGTCTTGAAAGTACCTTCGTATTTAGTCTTATCGAGCTCCAGCCATGCGGGCACACCACGCCGCGGCACTGCCTCTAGAGCATCATTGATGGACCCTAACGATCTGCTGGACTCGCGCACCGTCACGACATCTCCGGAGCGGAGTAAGAAAGCAGGTATATTCACTTTTTTGCCATTAACCATGAAGTGATTATGGCGAACAAGCTGTCGCGCCTGCGCACGAGAATTGGCAAATCCGAGGCGATAGACCGTATTATCCAGACGGCGCTCCAGAATTATGAGGAAGTTGGTGCCAGTGATACCTCTTTGTCGGTCGGCTTCCTTAAAGTAGGTTTTGAATTGTTTTTCCACCAACCCATACATTCTTTTGATCTTCTGTTTTTCTCTAAGTTGCAGACCATAGTCAGAAAATTTGCCACGACGCTGGCCGTGCTGACCCGGGGGATAGTTGCGCCTCTCAACGGCACACTTATCAGAATAGCAACGGTCACCTTTTAAATACAGCTTCATGGTTTCGCGTCTGCAGAGCCGGCATACCGAACCCGTATATCGAGCCAAGACTAATTCCTCCTGTTTAGGATTTGGTGACGAAGTGATTCACTAAACTCGCCGTCTTTTGGGAGGACGACAGCCATTGTGAGGAATGGGGGTCACATCCTTAATGACGGTTATGTTAAAACCGGCTGCCTGAAGTGCGCGCAAAGCGGCTTCTCTTCCGGATCCCGGCCCCTTCACATAGACCTCAATGTTTTGCAGTCCGTGCTCCATAGCCTTTTTGGCTGCATTTTCAGCGGCGACTTGGGCGGCAAACGGGGTGCTCTTTCGAGATCCTTTGAAACCGTGACTGCCGGAGCTGGACCAAGCGATAGCATTACCGCTCGTGTCTGTAATGGTGACGATGGTGTTGTTGAAGGTGGATCGTATGTGAGCGATGCCGTTTAAAATGTTCTTGCGCTCTTTTTTCTTTCGTGATGCGCCCTTATCGCGTGCCATAACTCCTCCGGATTACTTCTTGCGCTTACCGATAACAGACCTGCGCGGTCCTTTTCGAGTGCGAGCGTTTGTGTGTGTGCGTTGTCCACGAACGGGCAATCCGCGACGATGGCGCAGCCCACGATAGCAGCCGAGATCCATCAGGCGCTTTATGTTCATGGAAATTTCGGTGCGAAGATCGCCTTCAACCTTGTAGTGAGAATCGATGATCTGCCTGATGGCATTGATTTGGGCCTCAGTCAAATCGTCACTCTTGGTGTTGAAGTCTATACTGGTATCTTCCAGGATCTTCCGAGAAGTCGTCCGACCAATACCGTAAATGTATGTCAGAGCGATCTCGATGCGTTTGTTTTTAGGTAGGTCAATGCCTGCAATGCGTGCCAAAGCCTGCTCCTCCCCTTTAGCCTTGTTTTTGCTTGTGTCTAGGGTTTTCGCAAATGACGCGGACCGTTCCATGACGGCGTATGATCTTACACTTTCGACAAATTCGTTTAACTGACGCTCGCACTTTCATGCCATCTTCTCCCTCTTGCATATCCATGTGGAAGACTTAGGATTTCGACCTGTAGGTGATGCGTCCCCGGCTCAGATCGTAAGGGGATAATTCTACCGTGACCTTGTCGCCGGGCAGAATGCGAATGAAATGCATCCTCATCTTCCCGGAAATATGAGCCAGCACCCGATGGCCATTTGGAAGTTCTACACGGAACATGGCGTTAGGAAGTGTTTCAACCACGGTGCCTTCCACTTCGATGGTGTCTTCTTTAGCCATGTACGATTTGTCTCCTTGAAAAGATGAAAATTTAAGAACTTCAAATTATACTTGCCATACGATCTTTGGTAAAGAGCAAAATTCGTTTACTCGCGCGAAAGTATGTCGGGCCCGTTGTTGGTAACCGCCACGGTATGTTCAAAATGGGCCGAGAGTTGCCGGTCCACAGTGACCGCAGTCCATTGATCGGCCAAAATTTCAATATCGGGATCGCCTTGATTGATCATTGGTTCAATGGCAAGCACCATTCCGGGCTTCAGTTTAATGCCCTTGCCGGGGGGACCAAAATTGGGAATCTGGGGACTTTCGTGCAAATGCTGCCCGATGCCGTGACCGACAAATTCTCTAACAACTGAAAAGTCGTTATCTTCCACGAACTTTTGGATGGCATGAGAGATATCTGAAAGTCTATTGCCCACAACGACTTGCTTTATCCCTTCAAAAAGCGCATTTTTGGTTATCTGACAGAGCCGTTCGGCTTCCTCGCTTGTTTTTCCAACCGGAACAGTTACTGCTGCGTCACCGTAATAACCGTCAATCACCACGCCAAAATCAAGACTGATTATGTCGCCGTCCTTCAAATAGCGGCGCTTCGAGGGCATGCCATGGACAACCTCTTCGTTGATAGAAGTGCACAAGGCATATGGGAATCCCTGGTATCCCTGAAAAGCTGGTTTCGCTCCTTTCTTCCGTGCAATTTCTTCACTGAGCACATTCAGGTCCCAGGTCGTAACCCCAGGCTGAATGTGCTCCTTGAGTCGCTTCAGTGTCTCAGCTACAATTAAGCAAGCTTTTCTAATCTTCTCTATTTCTCGTGAGGATTTGAGAATGATCAATGATTGCTACCTCTAGCCCAGCACGGTAGTGATGCGCGCAAAAATCTCTCCCATGTCGCCGACACCGTTGATGGGACGGAGCTTACCTTGCTTTTGATAATAGTCTATCAGCGGCTCGGTCTGATTTGCGTAAACCTGCAGCCTTGATTTCACTGTTGCTTCATTGTCATCGTCGCGTTGATACAGCTCACCCTGGCACTTATCGCAGACGCCTTCCTTCTTCGGGGGGTCGAACATTACGTGATAACCTGCACCACAGCTGCGGCAGGTGCGTCGTCCGGTGAGGCGGCCGACCAGCTCCTCGTTGGGAACCTCAATGCAGATGACGTCGTCGATCTTTTGACCGAGGTCTCCGAGCATCTTGTCCAACTCTTCAGCCTGGCTGACGTTTCTGGGAAATCCGTCCAGCATGTAGCCTTTGGCGCAATCCTTTTGCTGGATGCGCTCCTTGACCAACCCGATTACGACATTGTCAGGCACCAGTGCACCTTTGTCCATGAACTTCTTGGCTTCCAGGCCCAGCGGAGTACCTTCTTTTAAGGCCGCTCTCAGCATGTCGCCGGTTGAAATCTGCGGAATCGCGTACTTGTCGATCAGACGTTTGGCTTGAGTGCCTTTTCCAGCTCCAGGCGGGCCTAACAAAATGATGTTCATGTTTCTCTCCTCCTTTTCAGCGCATTCTCTAAATAAGCTGTCAACCTCACTCCGCTATGAAACAATCAGGGCGTCTACCAGTTCCACAAGACCAGATTGAGCTAGCGTCTGCCTAGCAAACGGCCTTTCTTGAGAAAACCCTCGTAGAGGCGGGATAACATGTGCGCTTCTATCTGAGCAAGAGTGTCCATAGCCACCCCTACAACAATCAGCAAAGCCGTTCCTCCAAAGTAAAAAGGAACATTGAACCTTTGGATCAGTATGGTAGGTAGAACGCAAACCAGGGAAACATAAATAGCCCCACCCAGGGTTATACGACTCAGAACTTTGTCAATGTATTCTGCTGTGGGCTTGCCGGGACGCATGCCGGGAATGAAGCCCCCGTACTTCTTCATATTGTCGGCGACGTCTACCGGATTAAAGACAATAGCCGTATAAAAGAAGCAAAAAAACATGATAAAGGCAACGTACAGCAAATTGTACAGCCAATGACCCGGAGTCAGCAGAGCGGCCACGGATTGCACCCAAGGAACCGCGAAAAAGTTGGCCACGGTTGCCGGGAACATAATGATCGATGAGGCAAAAATCGGCGGTATAACCCCCGATGTGTTAATTTTTAGCGGAATATGCGTATTTTGCCCGCCATAGACCCGGCGGCCGACCACACGCTTGGCGTACTGAACCGGGATTCTCCTCTGCCCCCTTTCCATGTAGATAATAAATCCAACTACCAGAACCATCGTGACCAGCAAAAGGATAACCAAAAACAGGTTCATTTCACCGGTTCTCAGCAGTCGGACGGTGTTGATGGTGGCGTTGGGAAGACCGGCCACGATGCCGGCATAGATGATGAGGGAGATGCCGTTGCCAATTCCTCGCTCGGTGATCTGCTCGCCCAGCCACATGATAAACGCGGTGCCGGCGGTCAGAGTGATTACCGTTACGAGACGAAACCCCCATCCGGGATACAAAACCACCATTTCGCCCCCGGGACCGGTCATCCCTTCGAGGCCAAAGGCGATGCCGGTGCCCTGAATAATGCTCAACAGTACCGTGCCGTATCGAGTATACTGTGTGATCTTGCGCCGCCCCGCTTCCCCTTCTTTGCTCAATCGTTCCAAGTGCGGTATGACAACGGTCAAAAGCTGCAAAATGATACTGGAGCTGATGTACGGCATGATGCCAAGGGCAAAGACCGAAAGTTGACTCAAGGCCCCGCCCGAGAACATATCAAAGAGTCCAAGAAGGGTGCCCTGAGCGGCATTGAAGAAGGCAGCTAAGGCTTCTGAATTGACGCCCGGAGTGGGTACATGGGCACCGACTCGATATACAGCCAAAAGCAGCAGGGTAATGCCAATTCGACGTTTGAGCTCGGGTATTTTGGCAATGTTCTGAAAACCAGTGAGCACGGTTTAGTCCCTTTTCTGCTCAGCAATCAATTCGACGCGCCCACCTGCTGCCTCAATCTTGCTGATGGCGGCAGCGCTGGACTTGTGCACGCGAATCGTTACCGGGTGGGTTATTTCACCTTTTGCCAATAACTTGATCCCGTCGAGTACCCGGTTGACCAATCGCAACTTGAGCATCTGCTCGGGGCCTACTTCGCTCTCGCCCTGGAGGCGCTGAAGATCGCCAACATT
>JAVEVM010000305.1:0-5273 GCA_034005055.1 Desulforhabdus sp.
CCTGCGGCGTTTGCACCTATGTGCATGCTCTGGCTTCGGTCAGATGCGTTGATGACGCCGTCAAAGTCAACATACCAAACAATGCCCGCATAATTCGCAATCTGATTCATGGCGCGCAGTTCCTGCACGACCATATTGTTCACTTCTATCATCTGCACGCCTTAGACTGGGTTGACATCGTCAGCGCCCTCAAAGCCGATCCGCAAAAAACTGCAAAGATCGCAAGTGAGGTATCACCCGCCGGAATGAGCGGGGTTAACGATTTCAAGGATGTTCAAAATCGACTGAAGAAGTTTGTAGACAGCGGTCAATTGGGAATTTTTGCCAATGGCTACTGGGGCAGCCCCGCTTATAAACTGCCTCCGGAAGTGAACCTGCTGGCCGCTTCTCATTATCTGCAGGCTCTTCGTCAGCAGGCCCGCACAGCGCGCATGATGGCAATCTTTGGCGCCAAGAACCCGCACCCGCAGACTTTGGTGGTGGGAGGCGTCACCTGCGCGACCGATCTCAATGCGGAGCGCATTGCCGAATTCAAATATCTGTGGCAAGAGACCATGGATTTTGTGAACAACGTCTACGTCCCGGATGTGGTTGCGGTTGCCGGGTTTTACAAGGACTGGGGCAGCATCGGCGGTACCACCAACTTTTTGGCCTACGGTGAATTTCCCCAGAGCGAAAAAGAACCCGACGGCAACCTTTTCCCACGCGGCGCAATTTTTAAACGCAATATTGGAAAAGTAGAACCGGTAGATATTGCGCTGATTGAAGAGCACGTAAAACACAGCTGGTACGAAGGCGACCAGGCTCTGCCTCCAGCCAAAGGCGAAACGAAGCCGAAATACGATGGCCTGGACGTGGAAAAGCGTTACAGCTGGATGAAAGCTCCTCGTTACAACGGCGAACCCATGGAAGTCGGTCCGTTGGCGCGTGTGTTGATTGCGTACGGCAAAGGCAACGAAGCCGCCAAGAAAAGCGTGGACGGAGTGTTGAAGCAATTGGGAGTCCCCACCGACGCCCTCTTTTCCACTTTGGGCAGAACCGCTGCCAGAGCACTCGAAACCAAGATCATCGGTGATGCCATGGAAGGCTGGATGATGGAGTTGGTGGAGAACCTGAAAAACGGCGACAATAGTATTTACCAATCCTTCGAAATGCCTGACACCGCTACGGGTGCGGGCCTCAATGACGTACCGCGTGGGGCGCTGGGACATTGGATAGAAATCAAAGAGAAGAAAATCGGCAACTATCAACTGGTTGTGCCCTCCACCTGGAACCTGGGGCCAAGATGCGCTGAGGGTAAGCTGGGACCGGTTGAAGAGGCTCTTGTCGGGACTCCTGTATCGGATCCGAAACGGCCGGTGGAAATCCTGCGAACCGTCCATTCCTTTGATCCCTGCATCGCCTGTGGCGTTCATGTGATCGATCCTCAGAGTAACGAGGTCTACAAGTTTAGAGTTGTCTAAGAGGATCGATTTGGTTACTTACTGAACAGGAATTTGGCTTTGCTCCACCGGCCAAGTTCCTGTTTTTTTATTGTTGAACTGATGTGGAAGGCGGGATCTATGCAAGAGAAGCAAATCCTGGTTCTCGGAGTGGGCAATGTGCTGCTGCAGGACGAAGGAATTGGTGTGCGGGTAATTGAGCATCTCCAGGCGAACTACTCCTTTTCTGCCAATGTCGAATTAATGGACGGTGGGACACTCGGTTTAAAACTGCTGGACCCGATCTCTCAAACAGACTGTTTGATTGTGGTTGATGCGGTTCAAAATGGTCAGCCCGCCGGAACCTTGTATCGGCTGCCGGTTGATGAACTGGCAAAAAGGGTGACTTTCAAGAATTCCCTCCACCAATTAGACCTCGTTGAAACATTGGCCTACGCAGAGATACTCGGCAATCGCCCTCAGGCTGTTATCGTCGGTATAGAACCCGAGGACATCTCTCCCTGGGGAATGGAGCTCACCCAAACCGTCGAGGCCCGCATGCCGGAACTTTGTTCGCAAGTCCTGGCCGAAATAGAGAAGGCCGGGGGAACCTTCCGGACACGGATGGACACGGATCACGGTAAATAAATATTAACACCCGAGAAGGAATAATCCATGTGCCTGGCGATTCCAGCTGAAATAATCAAACTTGAAGATGAGATGGCAACGGTGCGCGTAGGCGATGCCTTGCGCAAGGCTTCCCTGATGCTGCTCCCGGAACAAGCACAACCAGGAGACTATGTTATCGTGCACGCCGGTTTCGCTTTGCATAAAGTAGACCCGCACGAAGCTCAAGAGTCCTTGCGCATGCTGCGCGAAATGGCTGCCCTCGCTGAAGAAGAGATGGATAGCCCCGGATAAAGAAGAGAATATCGAAATTATTTGCTCTAGGGCATGGTGGCAAGATGAAGAGTTGGGAATGAAAAGCTGAAGAACTAGGATCCAAAAGCGAACATCGAATCACGAAGTATCCTTGTCCTTTTGCTTAGCGGTTTTTACGCTGGCTACAAAAATTGAAATGAGTTCATTATTTTCCTTGAGCAGAGATTCGATTACAAGGCAGACTTCACGAGATTCGCTTTCACAATCATGAGTAACCATATTCTTGTCTCACGCAATTCTTTGAGGCCCTTCCTTCGACATTCGATATTTCTTGTTCGATATTCAATATTCGCTTTTATCTCCGTCCATCCGCATCTAGAAATCGGCATGGCCGGGAGTCCTGGGAAAAGGAATGGCTTCCCGTATGTTTCCCAGACCGGTTACGAACTGTATCAATCTTTCGAACCCGAGCCCAAAGCCGGAATGAGGTGCAGTGCCAAATTCCCTTAGCTCCACATACCAACGGTAATCTTCCTTAGATATCTGTTTCAATTGCATTTGTTCGAGCAATGCGTCCAGCCGCTCTTCCCGCTGCGACCCTCCGACGATCTCGCCTACTCCAGGTACCAGAACATCCATGGCCGCCACGGTTTTTTGATCGTCGTTCACTCGCATGTAGAAAGGCTTTATCGCCCGTGGATAATCGATGATGCTCACAGGTTTCTGAAATGCTTTCTCCGTCAAGTAGCGCTCGTGCTCTGCCTGAAGATCACTTCCCCATTCTACCGGAAAGGTGAAATTCTCTCCGGATTTTTTCAGCAAATCAATCGACTCCGTGTAGCTGACCACTTCAAATGGTGTGCGTACAATTCTTTCCAGATCTTCCTTGAGGGTGGGCTGCATAAACCGGTTGAAAAAATCCAGATCATCCGCACAATCGTTCAGCAGAGCTTCTATAATCGACTTGATGAACGACTCGGCCAGCTGGATGTTGTCCTGCAGATCATAGAAAGCCATTTCGGGCTCGACCATCCAGAACTCTGCCAGATGACGACTGGTATTAGAGTTTTCCGCGCGGAAAGTCGGACCGAATGTATAGACCTTTCCCAGTGAGAGCGCGTATATTTCCGCCTGCAGCTGTCCACTGACGGTCAAATAGGTCGGTCTGCCGAAAAAATCATCCCGGTAAACGTCTTCCGACTCTGTCGATCTGACCTTAAGGGGGTCCAAACTGGTGACTCGGAAGATGTCCCCTGCCCCCTCGCAGTCGCTGGTGGTAATGACTGGGGTCTGAAGGTAATAAAAACCACGCTCTTGGAAAAATTGATGTATGGCAAAGCTGAGTCGGTTCCGCACCCGGGTGACGGCGCCGATTGTGTTGGTGCGTGATCTGAGATGAGCAATTTGCCGCAAGAATTCGAGCGAGTGTCGTTTTTTTTGCAGCGGGTAGGTTGTCGGATCTGCCCAGCCATAAACTTCCAGTTGGCTCGCGTGGAGCTCGATGCTTTGTCCCTTGCCCGGGGAAGGACTGATTTTACCTTCAACTCCAATGCTGCACCCGGTACCGAGTCGATCGAGAAGCTCGCGGAAACCGGAGTTTTCATGTTCTGCGATGATCTGCAAATTCCTCAAACAAGAACCGTCATTGAGCTCAATGAAGCTAATGCCCGCTTTTGAATCCCTTTTGGTGCGAACCCAACCCTGCACTCTGACCACCTTATTCAAATAATCCTGCTCGTGTCTGAAGATATCGACGATGCTTTCTCCATGCTGCATTTTCTGTCAATCCTTTCCTTGTCGCTCTACCTTGCCGGGAAGACTTGCTTTTTTGATAAGATATACGAAACGAAGAAAGAAAGCCATCAGCTATTCTTCATTATTTGTTTGTGGATTGTGAGACCATGATCTAAAAGGGGGCGACATTATCTGAGGATGAATGACCAGCGGGCTTTTCCGAGTAAGCCGGGGGAAACAATCTGAGCATGATTCAGCGCGCATACAACTTGTGCCTCAACACCGCAGGGAGAGGCCTGCTGCCGTTGATGATGTCAAAGGCACGCCATGATGTTCGCTTCAGCAGCGGCAGATTTGGCAATTACAGCGAACCGATTACTCGCCAAGGAAGGCCTCGTGTCTGGTTTCATGCGGCGTCTGTTGGTGAAGTTGGCGGCGCGATTCCCATCATGCATAGCCTGCACAATCGCCTGCAACATTCATCAGTTTTCTTGACGGTGGCCACGCCACAGGGATTTCATTTCGCTCGAAAACAACTGCCCAACTGGGCGCAGGTCCTTCCTTTTCCGCTGGATTTCACTGAGTCCATGGAAAGAGCCTTCGATCAACTGCAGCCCGATATTTACGTGGCACTGGAAAGTGAGTTCTGGCCAAACCTATATGGTTTTCTGGAGTGCCGTGGAGTGCCCGCAATCCTTCTCAACGGACGGCTTTCCAGGCGCTCAGCCAAAATTTACGGCCTGATGCGACCTCTTTTTAGGCCTATTTTTGAGCGGTTCCAATGGCTCGCGATGCATTCCGAAGAGGATTTGCGCAATGTTTTGACCCTTGGGGCAAGACCTGAGCGCACGCTGGTCTTGGGAAGCTCAAAGTATGAAGGCCTGTTGACCCGAATCCAACCCGAGAAACCGGAGCAATGGAGGAAAATCCTGCAGATGCCCCCAGGCACTCCGGTTGTTGTTGGAGGGAGCCTGCGCCGCTCCGAATGCATTGAGCTCCTGGAAATCTATGGCCGCTTGCAGAGGATCGAGCCTCGGTTGACTGCGATTCTGGCCCCGAGGCATTTGGAGCAACTGCTCACTATGGCGAACTGGCTGACATCCAAACGAATGCCTTTTCAATACCTGTCACGGATAGAGAACAATTTGGAAAAAAGAGATGCCGCCATCGTGCTGGTGGACCGAATCGGAGTGCTTTTCGAGCTCTATGCGCTGGGGGATCTTATTTTCTGTGGAG
>JAVEVM010000306.1:0-5264 GCA_034005055.1 Desulforhabdus sp.
CCGGCAGGATAATCGTGGCTGTTTTTGCGAGTAACCTGCACCGCATTCAACAAGTCGTGCGGTTGGCGAGAGAGTTCGGTCGAAAGGTGCTGCTCAACGGCAAATCCATGCTCATAAATATCCGGAAAGCACGGGAGCTGGGATATCTGGATTTTCCCAATGAGGACGAAATCACTCTACAAGATCTGCCGCGCACCCCTAACGCAGAAGTACTGATGCTGACCACAGGGAGTCAGGGTGAGCCCATGAGCGCTCTGACCAGAATGGCGTTCAACGATCATAGAAAGCTGAAGGTCAAACCGGGGGACACGATTATCTTCTCCTCCAAGTTCATTCCGGGCAATGAAAAAACCATTCAGAACATCATCAATCACCTGTACCGGCTCGGTGCAGAGGTTATCCACGAACAGGTTCACGACATCCACGTTTCCGGACATGCATACCGCGAAGAGCTCAAGGCCATGATCAATGTCGTTCGGCCTCGGTTCTTCATCCCCGTGCACGGAGAGTATCGACATTTGGTCAAGCATCGCCAGCTTGCCGTAGCCATGGGAACGCACCCCGATCAATGTTTGCTGCCCGTAGACGGGGATGTTATTGTGTTTTCTTCCACTAGCGCCAGTATTGAAGAGAAGGTGGAAACGGGAAGAGTTTTTGTAGACGGCAAAGGTGTGGGCGACGTCGGGGGCCTGGTCTTACGAGACAGACGCCATCTTGCCGAGGACGGCCTGGTGATCGTCTCCCTGGTGCTCAACAAAGAGACCAGAGAAATTATTAACGGGCCGGATATTTTCAGCAAAGGCTTCATCCTAGAAGACATCAAGCCCGAAATTCTCGATGGAGCAAAGTGTGTGGTTTTCGAAGTCTTTGACGCACTGCTCGAGCAAGACCTGGACTTCGACTCCGCCGACCTGCAAGGTGATATCAGGCGCGAGTTGAAGCGATTTTTCAACCGAGTTCTGGAGCGTCGGCCATTCATATATCCAATCGTCATCGACGTCTGAAAGGTTTTGTTGGTGAGCCAAAAGAAACATGAGATATGGGCTGTTTGCACCTTAGTGCCCACCCTGTTGATCTTCTTCAGTCTCCTTTCATTCAATTCTTCCGATCTGACTCTGTTCAGCGCATCGAGCACTCATCGGCCGGTTTCTAATTGGGTCGGGTTTCCCGGAGCCAATCTAGCGTGGCTGCTTCTTTTCTCACTCGGCATCGGTGCGTATGGAATTCCGTTGCTCGGGCTTTGGTGTAGCTGGGTTCTGTTCCGGGGATATCCTATTAGCCGTTTCGGCCGTATCCAAATGTCAGGAATCGTGCTGTTGATTTTGAGCGCCATCAGCATGGCTGCATTGCACTATCCTAGAGTTCAAATGGCTGGTCAGGAGGTCTTGACGGGGGGACAGATCGGGTTCCTTATCTCCGGCGCTTTGGTTTCGAAGCTACACACGGTCGGCACGCACGTTCTTCTCCTTGGCATATTCCTCATCTCGCTACTTTTGGCTACTCCGTTCTCGCTTCAGGCTGCGGGGGGCTGGACGATAAGAATGCTGATCGCTGCAAAGGAGAAATTACGTGTATTGGCAAACGGACTGGCTCGTACATTCTTCGTGCGCAAAGAACTACCGCCGTTCAGCGTCCCTCCTTTGAAGCGGCTCACGCATGTCGATCATGATCCGCCTGTTGCCGACCCGGTCCAGCCACAGGCTATTGGCTCACCAAAGCGAGCAGAAAAAGGGGTAGCTCTATCACCGCCGCCGGCCATCGAGGCGGGACAATATTCACTGCCTTCCCTGCAGCTTCTTGACACCTATCAGGCAGAGAACCGCAAGCCCGATTGGAAAAAACTGGAAGAAAATGCTCGGACTTTGGAATCGAAGCTCGCCGATTTTGGAGTGCAGGGAAAGGTTTCGGGAATTCGGCCCGGGCCCGTTATCACCATGTACGAATATACTCCAGCGCCGGGAATAAAGATCAGCCGCATTGTCGGCCTCTCCGATGACCTCTCAATGGCTCTCAAGGCCATGAGCATCAGGGTGGTAGCCCCTATTCCCGGGAAGGCTGCGATCGGCATTGAACTTCCCAACCAACAGAGGGAACTGGTCTCGATTCAGGCGGTACTCGAATCGGAGGTCTTTTCCTCCTCCACATCTGCCTTAACCATAGCCCTCGGACAGGACACTACCGGCCAGCCCGTCGCCACCAGTATCGCCAAGATGCCGCACCTGCTCATTGCCGGAGCCACTGGAACCGGAAAAAGCGTGTGTATCAACACGATCCTGACCAGTCTGCTATACCGCAACACCCCCGACGACATTCGACTGCTGCTCATCGACCCCAAAAGGATTGAGCTCAACAGCTACGAAGGAATTCCTCATCTGATTCATCCGGTCGTAACCGATGCGAAGATGGCCACACGAGCACTGCGATGGGCGGTGCAAGAGATGGAACTGCGCTACAAATTGCTTGCGGACAAAAATGTACGCAACATCGAGAGCTACAATAAGGCGATCTCCAGGGAACGGACAAAAACAGCCCGGGAATCGCGTGAAGATGAGGTGCTGGAGAGCGGACTTGCTCATCACCATCTTCCCTATACGGTTATAATCATCGATGAGCTGGCGGATCTCATGATGGTGGCATCGCGTGAGGTGGAAGAATCAATCATACGACTGGCGCAAATGGCACGAGCAGCCGGCATTCACCTGATTCTCGCCACCCAGAGACCATCTGTGGACGTTCTGACCGGAATAATCAAAGCCAATATTCCAACCAGAATCTCCTTTCAGGTCTCATCGCGCATCGACTCTCGCACCATTCTGGATACTTCTGGGGCTGAAAGCCTGCTAGGCTCCGGGGACATGCTTTTTCTGCCGCCCGGTACCGCCAAACTGCAGCGGATTCATGGAGCGTTTATTTCGGAAACTGAGGTTGAGCGTGTCACCAAGTTTTGGCAAGCGCAGCAGATCGCGGAGGACCCGTTGCGCGAAAGAGTCAACTTTCAAGATCAGTCAACCTCGGAGGATTTGAAAGAAGAAGAGTTGGATGAAAAGTATGATGAAGCCGTCCAATTGGTGGTTGAAACCCGGCAGGCTTCGATATCCATGCTGCAAAGAAGACTCCGGGTCGGCTATAACCGCGCCGCTCGGATGATCGAAATAATGGAGCAACAAGGGATTGTGGGACCCTCCGATGGTGCCAAACCTCGTGAAGTATTGAGTAGGATTCAATGAAGATAGAAAGTGAATCGTAGCTATGAAAAGAACAAGACTAATCAGATTCTGGCTGATTGCCGTTCTGCTGGTGCTTTCAGCTTCAGCGGCCGATCGCTTTTGTTTGGCGGAAACACCCATGGCAATGGGAGAAATACTCAAGAAAACCGAATTATACTACAATAACCTGCAAGCTTTTTCTGCCGATTTTCTGCAACTGACTACCTCCTCGACAACCAATACCGTCACTACCGAAGCTTCAGGAGTACTTTATTACCAGAAGCCACGGCAGATGCGCTGGGAGTACCAGACTCCGGATCCGCAGGTGTTTGTCGCCAATCGCGAAATTGCATGGCTTTACGTGCCTGCGGAGCAACAAGTCTCACTCTTTGATTCTAAGACATTCTTCAATTCGCCCCTGGCACAAACGTTTTTTGACGGCATCACAGGGCTCAAGAAGCATTTTGAAGTTACCCTCGATCCTGCTCAGTCTAATCTTGCCGTCGCGGTTCTAGCGTTAAAGCCCAAAGAGGAGGACCCCAACATAAAACGATTACGCTTGTGGGTAGACCTCAAAACTTTTCAGATCACCAAGGTCGAGACTCAGGACGCTCTGGCAAACACGAACCTCATTGTTCTGAAATCGCAAAAGAACGTTGCTGATTTCAACGCCGGTTTATTTCAACTGGATGCTCCGCCCTCCGCAAGGATTGTGGACGCAGAAGGGCGTGAATTATCCCGGGAGGAAGTAGATAGGCTGAAGCGCAAGCTTCGTCCCTAGCAGGAAGGATCATCGATGACTGACAAGCTCATTGATCTGGTACGCAAACTCAAAGCGGAAAAGCATGCCATCATACTGGCACACAACTATCAACCTCCCGTCATTCAAGAGATCGCCGATTTGACCGGTGATTCTCTTGAACTGAGCCGGCAGGCCGCATCGACCACAGCCGAAGTCATAGTCTTCTGCGGAGTTGCCTTCATGGCAGAAACCGCAGCCGTTCTGAACCCGGACAAGACCGTCATACTTCCTCGCTTGGAGGCCGGTTGTCCTATGGCTGATATGATCACGCCAGAAAACATGCTGGCGATAAAGCGCGAGCACCCTGGCGTACCCATAGTCACCTACGTAAATTCTACCGCCGCGGTTAAAGCCGAAAGCACCGTCTGTTGCACTTCCGCCAACTCGATTCGAGTGGTGGAGTCTTTCCAGGACGCCGACACAATATATATGACTCCGGACCAAAACCTTGCAAAGTACACAGCCAGGCATACCCGCAAGAAAATTCATTACTGGCACGGCTACTGCCCTATCCACCATAACCTATCCGCACAGCAAGTGCGGCGCCGTAAAGAAGCATACCCGGACGCCCTCTTTTTGGCCCATCCGGAATGCCGACCTGAAGTGCTTGATCTTGCCGATATGGTCCAGAGCACCTCGGGAATGCTCCGCTATGTCAATGAGAACTCTCATCGATCATTCATTATTGGAACCGAAGAGGGCATTCTCTATCCGATGCGCCGACAAAATCCGGATAAAAGCTTCTATCCGGCATCGGACGATCTGATTTGCCCCGATATGAAAAAGATCACGCTGGCCGACGTCGTTCAGTCTCTTCAAACTTTACAGCCGAGAGTAACCGTGTCCGAGGAGATCAGGCACAAGGCCATCAAAGCTGTCGAAAGAATGCTGGCAGTGTAATCCGAGCTCACCTGAATGGAAGAAATCATTATCCGCGGCGCCCGCCAGCACAATCTAAAAGACATAAGTCTACGCATTCCGAAGAACCGATTTGTTGTCATCACCGGCGTGAGCGGCTCCGGTAAATCCTCCCTCGCCTTCGACACTCTTTTTGCCGAAGGCCAGAGGCGATACGTAGAAGCCCTCTCTGCCTATGCTCGGCAGTTTCTGCAGCGTATGGACCCCCCTGATGTCGATGAAATTCAAGGTCTCAGCCCGGCTATTGCTATAGAGCAAAAAGGATTGCCACGCAATCCCAGGTCCACGGTTGGGACGCTCACAGAAATCTACGACTACCTGCGACTGCTTTTCGCTCG
>JAVEVM010000307.1:0-5254 GCA_034005055.1 Desulforhabdus sp.
CTGCTCTGTGGAGAGCTGTGCGACGGCGGGCATCACGCCGAAGGCATCGCAGGTGAGCATGATGATATTTTTCGGGTGCCCGCAAACACCTTCCCTGATGGCGCTTTCGATGTGGGAAATGGGGTAGGCGGCCCGAGTGTTTTCGGTCAAGGAATCGTCATCGAGGTCAATGCGCCTGGTGATGAAATCCATGCCCACATTTTCCAGTATCGTGCCGAATCTTCTTGTGCACTCGTAGATCTCCGGCTCCGCCTGCTTCGACAGTCTTATCACCTTTGCATAGCAGCCGCCTTCGAAGTTGAAAATGCCGTTGTCGCTCCAACCATGCTCGTCGTCTCCCACTAATCTTCTATCGGGATCTGCGGATAAACTGGTTTTGCCGGTTCCGGAAAGGCCGAAGAATACGGCGGCGTCTCCCGCGGTTCCCACATTGGCGGAGCAGTGCATGGGCAGGATCGACTTTTGAGGATAGATATAGTTGAGAATGGTGAAAATGGACTTCTTTATCTCACCGGCATAGCTTGTGCCTCCGATGATAACCAGCTTTCTGCCGAAATGCAGAAGAATAAAAGCCTCCGAATTGGTTCCGTCCACCTCAGGAATGGCGTTGAACCTTGGAGCGTTGATCACGGTGTATTCGGGCCGATGAAACTGGGCTTCTTCCTTGCTTTTCATCTGAATGAACATATTCCTGGCAAACAGATTGTGCCAAGCCCTTTCGGTTATGATCCTGATGTCGATTCGCTGGTCGAGGGCGGCGCCGGTGTAGCAATCCTGAACAAACAGGTCCTTATTCTGAAAGTAAGCCATCAATCGATAGAGGATCTGAGTGAATTTCTCCTCATCGATTCCCTTGTTCACCTGGCTCCACCAGATCTTGTCAACGCTCGACGTCTCCCTGACAATGAAGCGGTCGTTAGGGGAGCGCCCCACATGGTGCCCGGTGCGGACGACAATCGGCCCCAGGTGTGCGATATGCCCCTCTCTGGCTTTCACTACTTGCTCGTAGAGCTCGGGAGTCGACCTGTTCCAATGAATACTGCCGAGATTTTTTAGGCCGCCTTCGGCCAGTTGGGATCGGAGCTCATCTTCTGAAATCATCTTTTACCCCCCACCTTGATTATGCATCCAGATATTCCAGGCCTTTTATAGTAATAAGAATCACACACTTCTCGGTAGCCTGCAAGGTAATTGGACGCCGCACCCGACTGCATGGCATGCAGCAGCTGCGATGTATTGAATCTGTTAATTGGTGGATCCATTCGAACGTTTTCCCTCGAACCTCTTTCGAATCTTGGCGAATGAGCGCCTAAAGAAACTTGCTATCCCTTGTCGTTCAAGAAAGACAGCAGCACAGATCATCAGATACGCAAGAGGCACCACCAGGAGGACTGCAAGCCCCATCCATTTCATAATGCCGCATTCATCTCGCGTGTGGCCATTCCGGGTGCTCCGATGGAGGTCTGAAGATCGCCTGCCGATCCATCTACAATCGGCAAGCTAAGGATAGTTGCAGCTCATATTAAGGCTCTCCAAATTAATGTCAAGCGCGGACGGAAGTCGTCCGAGTGTAGGCTTTTGGCTACACTGCTGCATGTAATTACCTGCAGAAAGCTGAGCTATGTGGAGGTGCGATAGGGGCCGAATTGATACGGCTTGGAGTCAAGCGGGCAGGGCAATTGTTCTGGCACGGAGGGTTGCCAATAACGCTTGAATTCGAGAAGATGCCGGATACAGACGAGGAGTATCGGGATCTTAGGTTTCTGACGGCGTGGACCGCCACCCGGATGGAAAACGAATAGCGGTCCTGCCTATGTCTTATACTCTGCTATTCGGAGTAGCCGCTCCCGACAATCAGACCGCCTTTGGTGGTTCTAACGTAGGTGTGCTTTTGCTTGCCTTGCCACTCATAATCAACCCAGGTGCCCTCCGGCGTGGATGCCGTCAATGCGCTGTAAACCGGCTCGGCGGTTTCCTTCAAGCTCTTTCCCGTGAGCGTCGGATGGACCAGCATTGCTCCATCCTCCTGCATGATAAAGACATAATAGGGCTCTTTTTTGGCTGCATCCTGGAAGTCCTGCGGGGTTTTTCCTCCATCGATAGCAACAACGATCTCATCCACTTGTGCCTTAATTGAATCTTTATCTGCCGCCAGTGCACCGGTGGCGAGAGCGACAGCAGCGATTAAAGCGAATACGCCGATAAACACTTTCTTCATGACTAACTCCTCCTGCAGTTTGTTTTGTGGTGTTTTGGGGCAACAAGAAGACGCAGCCCGCAACGAGAGCACAATGCTTTGCTTTTTCCCACCTCCTTTCAGTTTCTTCTAAAATCGCAGCAAGAACCTGAGAAAGAGAGCATCGGAGAATGTGAAGAGGTAGAACGGGGCACCCTGAGCACAACTGTCGATTTCGCAAATGACGATGGTCATGCGCGATGCAACACTTGTGCCTGGCGGTCT
Organism: Desulforhabdus sp.; assembly: GCA_034005055.1. Classification (GTDB taxonomy): domain Bacteria; phylum Desulfobacterota; class Syntrophobacteria; order Syntrophobacterales; family Syntrophobacteraceae; genus Desulfoferrobacter. Next base: position 2,462 of record JAVEVM010000307.1, read on the forward strand.
TACTGGATCAATAGATAACCCACCGAATAACGGTGTCAAGCAAGGCAATCAGGAATGCGGCGACCAGTGTCCAGCCGAAGCCGTCGATTTTAAACCCATCAACCACTTTATCCGTGATCCAGAGTAAAACAGCGTTGATGACGAATTTAAACAAGCCGAAAGTCAAAATGATAAAGGGCAGGCTGAGTATGAAAAAGAGCCAGCCGAGGAGGAAATTGATTACGCTGTAGACTACCGCGACAATCACTGCCGTGCCGAACCCTCGAATGTGAATCGCCGGCAGGAGTTGTGCTACTGCAAAAATGGCAACGCTCAGTACCAGGATATTCAACAGAAACGCCATGATCTCTTCTCCTTCTTTGCAAGGGCTAATGAATAATCAACGACGTAATTTGCTCGCCCATCAGCCGTTGATGCAGCGACCGGTCGGTGGATGAAGCGCTTGATCGTATAAATCTAAGGTCATACGTCCTCCGTGGCACATAATATATTCAATCAACCGCTGCGCAAAAACGAATTGCTGCGCACGGAAATGTTATTGCACGGCTCTGTCTCAATAAGGTATAAGTATGCGTAATTACGTTGTCATTGCAGCCATAGAGCGAGGATCATTATCATGCCAAGAGACATTCCGATCGGCAACGGCAGTCTGCTGATCTGCTTCGATAAAGACTACGCCATGCGGGAATTGTACTACCCGCATGTGGGCCAGGAAAACCATGTCTTTGGACGTTACTGCCGTTTGGGAGTGTGGGTGGAGGGGCAGTTTTCCTGGATCGGTCCGGATTGGAAGAGGGAGCTGCGTTATCTTACGGACACCATGGTTACGGAGGTGAGCCTCTACCACGCGGGGCTCCAGATCCTGCTGCTTTGCCATGATGCGGTCGATTTCCATGAAAACGTGTATGTGAAGGAAGTGACGGTGGAGAACATGGCTCCGCACAAGCGCGAGATCCGGCTTTTCTTCACCCTGGACCTCGGCATTTCCGGAAATGAGATCGGCGATACGGCCGGGTACGATCCCAAGACGGAAGCCGTCATCCACTACAAGGGAGCCCGTTATTTGTTATCGAGCGGTCTTGGTAATGACCGGCCGGGACTGAGCCAGTACGCCGTCGGACAGAAAGGCATGGGGGGCAGGGAAGGCACCTTCCGTGACGCGGAAGACGGTGTGCTGTCTGGAAATCCCATGGCCCAGGGGTCGGTTGATTCGGTAATCGCCGTACACGTGACGGTTGAGCCGTTGTCTCGGGGGCGGGCCTTCTTCTGGGTTGCGGTGGGCTCAAGCTGGAAGGAGGTCGATCGCCTTAATGCTCTGGTAAAGCACAAGCATCCGCAGGAACTGCTGAAGCGGACCACAGATTACTGGCGCCTGTGGGTGCGCAAGGAATCGCCCCCGCTTCAATTGTTGCCCGAGAAAGTAAGGGAGCTCTATCGGCGCAGCCTGATCGCGGTGCGCAGTCAGATCGATTGGCAGGGGGGCATCATCGCCGCCAATGACTCGGATGTCATTGATTACAACCGCGACACCTACTCCTACGTGTGGCCGCGGGATGCCGCCCTGGTGGCCCACGCACTGGACCTTTCCGGCCACCCCACCATGCCCCGCAATTTCTTCCGGTTTATCGCCGGGCTCCTTCAGCCCGAAGGGTGCCTGCTGCACAAGTTCAATCCCGATGGCACCCTGGCTTCTTCCTGGCATCCCTGGTACGACGAAGGACAGCCCCAGCTGCCGATCCAGGAGGATTCCACCGCGCTGGTGCTGTGGGCTCTTTGGCAGCACTTCGTTCTGTACCGCGACTTGGATTTGATCAAGGTGCTCTATCGGCCCCTGATCAAGAAAGCCGCCGATTTCATGTGCGCGTATCGCGACCAGGAGACCGGCTTACCCTCGCCCTCCTACGATTTATGGGAAGAGCGCAAGGGCATCCTGAGCTTCACGGTGGGCACGGTGTTTGGCGGCCTGACCGCAGCATCCCTGTTTTGCAGGGTTTTTGGAGAAGACAATCGCGCCGAAAAGTATCAAAAGATTGCGGCGGAAATCCGAGACGGCGCTTCGCTTCATCTGTGGCGGGAGGATTTGCAGCGCTTCTGTCGCATGATTCAGCGAGACGCTCAGGGCAACTGGATAATCGATGCTGCATGCGACTCGAGCCTTTGGGGGCTCTTTGCATTCGGCCTTTATCGCGCCGACGATCCGCGCATTATGGCGACCATGGCAGCATTGAAGGATAGCCTTTGGGTTCGAACTCCAGTGGGAGGTATGGCCCGCTACGAAAACGATCCCTATCAACGGGTGATTGACGAGCTGCCGGGCAATCCCTGGTTCATCTGCACCCTGTGGCTGGCCGACTACTACCTGGAGAGAAGCCTGGGAGATGAGGACCTTAATGATGCGCTAAACCTGCTTTCCTGGGTCGCCGAAAACTCGCTGCCATCGGGCTGCCTTGCCGAGCAGTTGAATCCGCTCAGCGGTGAGCCGCTTTCGGTATCTCCCCTCACTTGGAGCCACGCCACCTACGTTGCAACGATCCATCGCCTGCTGCGGCGGATGACCGAAAACCAAGCCCTGATGGAAGGCCGGGCGGCGCACTTCTTTCATCAGCGCGGTGCAGACTGGATCGACCGCCTCTATGATCAGGCATGCGACTCGATCTACGGAATTTGCAGGATCTAGGAGCCTATAGGGAGTGAGTTATCTCCCTCCTCATTACTCGGACAAGAACGGGCAAAAATGCCCAATGAAAACAGGATGGCAAAAAACAGCTACCAGAAAAAACCGCCGGCTTTAAT
>JAVEVM010000308.1:0-5236 GCA_034005055.1 Desulforhabdus sp.
TCGGCGACACCCAAAATCCTTCATAGGGTCGCCCTGAAAGGAGAGGCCGTTAATGCGATCGAAGAATCAGAGATCGTGCCCAGCAAAGTCTCCCGCCCCCTTTTTCGTGTTGAGCACTGGACGTTCCGGTACGACAAGCGTTGCCAGTTTTTTTTCGAGAGTCCCGGGCTGCGAATGCCTCCATGAGCCCAGTCCCCGTTTGATCGGCGAATCGTCGGCCTATCGCTATGGCGAATTCGATCACCATCGCCTGGTAGAGATCCTCAAGGAAACCCGATTGGCATTGGATCCCGCAGCGATCTACGGCGAGGCCAACCAGACACTGAGCCTCATCCTGCCCGTATTGAATTCGGCCTTTCCTGAGGCAAAATACGTTTGGCTCATTCGAAGCGGTCTGGATGTGGTCGCTTCAGCGGTTGGCCGTAACTGGTATACCGGATTATCCATGAACGGCAAAAAGTATGACGATTCCCTCGCCATTGAAAAAGCCTGGATCGATGGCCGCATCCAGGGGGATCGCTTGGGCGAGTTTTCGACTGCCGAATGGATTGAGTTGACTCCTTTCGAGAAATGCTGCTGGTACTGGGAGTACATCAACCGGACGGTTGACAAGGATCTCGCCGAGTTCATCCACCCTGAGAAATACCGCACCGTAAAACTCGAAGACTTCGCCCTGAGAGCTGAGGATCTGTGCCACTGGTTGGGATTGACCGCCGTTGGCCCACTCGAATTGCCGCACCATAACCGCGCCACATACTGCGTATACCCCCATAACCTCTGGTCCTTTTCGGAATGGGAGGCATTCGAGCGACGATGTGGGTCCATCATGGACCAGCACTACCGCGGTTGGAGATTGGAAAGCCACCCGTCCAGGCAAATCGCCTGTGCGGAATCCATGATTGATACCGGTCGTCTGGACCAAGCGTCCGAGATCCTGACCCACCTTCAGGCATCGGGACCGGAATTGCCGCGCCTGCAAAACGCCTGGGGGATTCTCGAATTCAAAAGGGGCAGGCTTGCAGAAGCCCGCTCCCGTTATGCGCAGGCGGTGAGCCTCGACCCCGAGAACCTTTGCTTCCGACTCAACCTGGCGGACCTCATATGCTTCGCCCAGAAGCTTCCGCAGGAAGCTCTTGAGGTTTACAGGCAAGCCTTGCAACACGATCCCCACAACCAACACGCCCTGATGTGCCTGGTGCAGGCCTGCAGGGTCCTCGGGCGTGGCCATGAAGCCCAGCAATGGATGCTCGCCTTGCGCCAGGCGGCACCTGGAAACCCTGAGGTGCGGCAGTTCTTGGAGCAACTGGAGCCCAACCTGAAGGCGTTGGCCGGAGACGGGGGCTCCAAGGGCCATGAAGCCCAATTTTGCTGCCCGGTCTGCGAGACCCGCGCGGCGCGCTTCCTGACCTACGGTATCACCAAGCGCCCTAATGCTCGCTGCCCCGGCTGCGGTGCCATGGAGCGTCATCGGCTGCTATGGCTGTTCCTGACGACGCAGACCGATGTCTTGAGCCAAACCATCAAAATGTTGGATGTCGCGCCGTCCACGCTGATCTCCGAAAAGCTGAAGGCCCTTCCGAATGTCGACTATCTCAGCGTCGACCTCAGTTCACCGCGGGCCATGCAGCATATGGATCTTACCTGTCTGGATTTGCCCGATAACGAATTCGATTTCGTCCTTTGCTACCATGTCCTTGAGCATATCCCCAATGATCGAAAAGCATTGGCGGAGATATTCCGCGTCTTGAAGCCGGGCGGGCGGGCTGTTGTCCAGGTGCCGCTTTACCGAAATCTCAAAACCTCCCTGGAAGATCCATCCGTCGTCGACCCGAGGGATCGCGAGAAGCTGTTCGGCCAAAAAGACCACGTTCGCAAATACGCCCCCCACGACTACCGCAAGCGCCTCGAGGGCGCAGGATTCGTGGTTGAGGTCAATGATTTCGCCAGCCGGCTTCCGCCCAAGGATTCAAGGCGCTTTGCAATCAATCCGAATGAACGGCTCCATATTTGTATCAAGCCTACCGAGGCAACCGGAGAAATCCACCGCCTCTCGGCACGGCCTGGAAACCTCCTGCCGTTACAAGATCGCCGTGAGGGGCTGCTCAACAGGTTGGCCGCTGTCGGATGGCTTGAACGGAAAACCGTCTATGAAAAAGTTTTCGAATCGGTCGAATCCCGTTCGAAAGCAGACATTCCGGCCATATCTGTCATCGTCATCTCCTGGCGGAGGCATCCCGACACGGAAAAGAATCTGGCCGCCTTGCAAAAACAACGCGATGCCAATTTTGAGCTGATCTTCGTCGATAATGGGGCCGCCCCCGATGAGTTCCCGCATCTCAAGAAATTCGTGGATACCTGGGTGCGCTTGTCCTGCAACACAGGCGCTTATCTGGCGCGCAATATCGGCGCGGTGTTCGCTTGCGCCCCGATCCTATTTTTCCTCGAGGACGACGGAATTCCTGCTGATGATCTGGTCGAGGCTCACCTCAGGACACATCGACGTTTCCAGGTCGATTCGGTCCGAGGAGTCTACAGACCGAAAACTCCTGAAAACCATTTGAATATCCATGCAGCGCATTATGATATGGGGGATAACCCGTTTCCGTGGTTCGTAAATCTGGAAGGAAACGCCTCCTACCGGTCCGAGGCCTTTTTCGCTGTGGGCGGCTGGGATGACACCAATCGATTTGGCCATGGGGGGCCCGAACTCGCCTATCGCCTTTTCCAGAGAGATCCGGACTTTACTAAGCAAATCTATTCCCCTGATCCGGTCATCTTCCATGATTATGCCAAGGATGAGCAGCATCTGCGTGAAAAGCGCAAGAAGCAGCGAGAACAGCTCGATCGCATTCGAAGACGCTACCCGGATTTCGATGAATTTCTGGACAAGTGGAAAACGTTCTATCTCCAGCCGATCTCTTTGCCTGAACAGAATGATGGTCACGCGGAACAGGAGCAGGCGGATGCCAAGTCGCTGCGGGTTAACGAAACCCCGTCCGTCAGTATTGTCATCCCAACCTACAACCGCCTCGATCTCCTTAAGGAAGCATTGGAATGCGTTCTGAACCAGACGGTCCAACCGGCTGAGATCCTCGTTGTGGACGACGGCTCAACCGATGGAACGCCCGATTATGTGCGTGGAATCGATTCCGAGCTTCTGCGTTGCATCCGCAAAGAGCATACAGGCGCCCCGGACACGCGCAACCGGGGCATTGTGGAGGCTAGAGGCAACTATATCCTCTGGGTCGACGACGACGATCTGCTGCAGGCAGACGCATTGAGCTCCCACTTGAGCACCTTGGCCAAACACCCCGCAGCCGATGTCGTTTACGGTGTGCTCCAAGTTTCTGACCATGCGACCGGGGAGGTGACCAGGCTCTTCAATCCCAAGGACTGGTTTAACCACCCCGAATTGCTCCCCAGCTCCTTGATGTCAAGTTGCCCCATCCCCAACCCCGGCACCCTGGTGCGGCGATCCGTTTATAACCGCCTTGGTATGTACGATGCTGGGTTTTTACGGGCTCACGATTATGAATTTTGGACGCGTTGTGTTCCGAGCCTTGTTTTCAAAAAGAATCATTCCATCGTTTGCCGCTACCGCATTCACCAAACCAATATCTCGGCCGGCGATTTCATTGACTTGTCATACGAATCGCTGATCGTCCGCCGACTGGTGCAACGAATTGGTCTGCGCGGCATTTTTCCATATTGGGACTGGAGCCAGACAGAAGCCGCGCAGGCCGCGGCCCTTTTCATGGTTGCGCACCGGCTGTTCGATCTGGATGACTTTTTCAATGCCCGCGATCTGCTGGAGCAGGTTCCCCACCCCATGTGGACATCCGAAATGATGGAAATGGCCATCGCCTGCGCGGCGTATCTTGGAGATCGCCGTCAGGTGGCCGACCTGTTCAATCGCTATCGGGGCTTCAAACAGATCCCCCCCAAACGCCCCCAGGCCGTTTATCAACGCTTCTCGCGATATTTCCGAAATCTTGACCGAATGGCGCAATTCGTGGCCTCCGGAAAACCAGGCGCGGCCAACAAGGCATTTAAAGAGCTCATAGACGAAAAACATCCCCTCACCTCGGAGATGGCTCTTCGGTATGGGCAGATGATGCCGCCGGGCGCTCTTCCCGGCCTGCTGTCCAAGCTCGCCCACAGGGCCGTGCATTCCAACCCCTCCGAAACGACGCTGGAAGCGGCTGCCATTATGGCAAGATCCCCCCTCCTGCGGGATTCCCTCAAAGCCACCCGCCATCGGGTGATTGGTGCTCGAATGGTCGGTCGACTCGGGAACCAGTCGCCACCTGATCCTCGCAAAGAAATCAGGGACAGAGAGGATGTGCGACCTTTGATGGAGGGGGGAGGGCCTCTCGACGTGACCAGGCCGCGCGGGCGTAGAAAAGCCAGTCCGAACTCCCTGCAACGGGCCGTCACCGCCTATGAGCTAGGCGACCTGAGGGAAGCCTTGAAGGCCGCCGAAGCAGTCATCGCCCTGGATCCCGAGCATTGGCAGGCATACCAGCTGGTCTTGGACATCCTATCCACGGCCGGTTCCACCGATGGCATGCCGGGGTGCTTCCAGTCTCTCGCCAAGCGGACCAATTTGCCCCCGCCGGCTCTGGTTCTGATGGGAATGGCCTATGAGGCCCAGGGAAACCTTCCCGCGGCTCGCGAGCTTGCGCTCCAGGCCCTGGCGATGGATCCAGGTTCCCCCCAGGGCTTGAACCTGCGAGGGGTCCTGGCCTTTCGGGAGGGGGACCATGAATTGGCCGAACAGTCTTTCCTGCAGGCGGTGGCGAGGGCACCGGACTGGGGGGATCCCTGGACCAACTTGGGACTGCTTATGTGGGAGACGGGCCGTCCTGAGCAGGCGGTGGACCATCTCGAAAAGGGTTTCATCCTGGCGCCTACAGCGCCAAATGTGGCATCGGCTTATCATGCCGCCGTGACTGCCTCAGGCCTGTTCGCGCGGTCGCTTCCGTTCTTCGTGGAGGCGGCGCACTGCTATCCGAATTTTAGGCCCGTCGGCTATTTCCTGGTGGACATTCACATCCAGCTGGAGGACTGGACTGGTGCCATGACGGCCATCGAACGCATGCTGGTGCGCTTCGAATCCGAACCCTGGATGCTTGAAGCCGCTGCCCGGGTGCGCAACCAGATCGGTCCCATGAGACCCTCGGACACACCTCGGGATCGGCCTTCCGTGTCTCTCTGCATGATTGTCCGGAACGAG
>JAVEVM010000309.1:0-5212 GCA_034005055.1 Desulforhabdus sp.
GCGCGGCGCCCAGTGCCGCCAATGGAGAAGCCGGGAGACATTTCCACCACCGAATTGATTTCCAGGCTGCAGGCACGCTCGGCATTCTGGCAAGCGCATCAGGCCAAACTCGAGATCAAAGGAGAAAGCCCGAAAGGCAAATTTCGCTTTCAGTCACTCATCGTTGCCCAGCTTCCCGATAGAGTTAGGCTGGAGGCATATACCACATGGGGCCAGACAGCCGGGGTGCTGGTCATCGACGGCGAAGATTCGAGCCTTTATATACCATCGGAGAAAGTCATCTATTCGGCAAGCAGAGCGGAAGACCTGGTGAGGTATTTTCTGGGGGTGCCAATCCCAATCGAGGTATTCGGGTATAGCCTGATCGCCTCCGTACCGCCCGACCAATTGGATGCCTGGCAGATCGAGCGGGACTCTTCCGGTTGGCAGGCAACGGTGCAGCCGCCCAATCAAAGTCTGCGGTTTTCATGGCAATTCCTGTCTCGACCTGCGGCCATGCAATCCCTAGCGGTGAGGGGGGGACAATCGGAATATACCGTCTCATATGAACCTGCTGTGACTCTCGATATGCAAACTGTCCCGAAAAAGATAAATTTCGTGGCTGCACAGTGGCAGATGGAAGTGAGCGTATCCCAGATGCGAACCACCCGTGGCTTACAGCCTGCAGTGTTTACACTACCTTTTCCCCAAGGGGTCCGCAAAGTTAGTTTTGATTGACGAAGATGGAAGAAAAAGCTCCAGCAGAAAGGCGTTTTGTTGTTGATAGCATGTTGGGTAAGATGGCAAAATGGCTTCGCGTTCTGGGCTTCGACACGCGCTACGAACACCTGAATGGACAAGGGCAATTGCAGGCGTATCGGAGTGAAGGATATCTGGTTCTCACCAGAAATCAACGGTGGTGCGCGCAGCCGGGAGTGATGTGCGTTGCTGCCAACGAGCCGACGGAGCAGTTGCGCGAGCTTGTATCAAGACTATCGGTGACCCCCGTGGAAGTTCACCTGCTGAAGCGCTGTATCATATGCAATGAGCCGTTAAATGAGGTTTGGCGTGAAAAGGTTTTGGGGCTTGTGCCTGACTACGTATTTGAAACACAAACCACTTTCTATGAGTGTCCGCGATGCCGGAGAGTCTACTGGCCGGGCAGTCACCCGGAACGGATGCTGAAGCGGTTGCAGGATGTGTTGGGATGGGTTCTTTGAATTGGATTCCTAGAAAAGGAGGGGACAAATGAGCGGAATGTTGGGCAATGTTTTGGCGATGATGAAAAGACTCGGTTACACTGGTATGGAATACGCTCGCATCATTATGCAATGGAAGCTGAAGCTCATAAAGGTGCAACTTCAAAAAATGAGGAAAAACAAAGCCCGAAAAAACATGGAGAAGGCCTACAGCGGACTTGGGGCCGAGGTCTATTCACTTTACAAACAGGGCGATGAGTCCGATTGGAAAAACATGCCGGCAGTTCAACAAGAGCTAAGAAATATTGAAGAAGCCGAATCCAAAGTGTTTCAGGTGGATGAAGCCATCGAAGAAATCAACAATAATTTTTTGAGCAAAAAAGAAGAGATCAAGGAGAAATACTCCGCTAAAAGGTCGTCGGTGGGCAGTGGAGAAGCAGAAGAGGTAGAGTGATCCCTAGCTTCCTTCACGGTCTAAATGACAAGCACCGGTTCAAGTTTGAGTGATTTGATACCGTGCAGCCGAGCTCGAAATTCCGGATTCTGCTGTTTGAATCCCGCTGCGGCCTCGTTGGCGCTCAGCCACAATCCGCAGGATCCCCCTGAATCTTGTCCAGAGCATGTGGTAGTGCCGGCAGCAGGGTGGCCAGGTTCTCCAGGGCCCCCTTAGGACTGCCCGGCAAATTAACAATAAGAGAGCTGCCCCGGATTCCCACCACAGCACGAGAAAGCATGGCGTGAGGAGTTTTGCCCAGGCTTGCCGCGCGCATGGCTTCCGCCATCCCCGGAATTGTTCGGCTGACAACCGCCAAAGTAGCCTCGGGCGTCACATCCCGCGGCGCAACGCCGGTTCCTCCGGTCGTTACGATCAAGGCCGCTCTTTCTTGATCGGCATATCGACGAAGTACCTCCGAGATCCGCTCCGTTTGATCCGGCACAACCTCGCGATACAGTACCTGGTAGCCTCCCGCCGCCAACAATTCGGCAAGCGAGCTTCCCGAAACGTCTTCCCTTTCGCCTTTGGCGCCCTTGTCGCTCACCGTAATAATGGCAACCGTTCTGGAGAATGAATCTACTGTTCGTATCGAAGCGTCATCGCTGAATGCAGACATGCTATCCCTTTTTTGCAGTCAATCGCAGCGCCGCCTGAGCAACCGCGGTGGGCACGCCCTTGCTTTTGGCAATAGCCCTCAGATCCTTTAGCATGAGGGTCGACAGCAGCTTGAGCGAAATCGGCAGAGGGGTTTTCGGATTTTGCACCAGCGCCGCCCTGATCGGATACAATTTGAGGCAGTCCCGGCTGGTGCCGATCTTTCGCAACACATCCTCATGAATGTTTCTGGAGCTGGATATGACTACAATCTCGCCATCGGTAATGCGGGGATTGTTCACAACGGCCAACTGCACCGATCGTTCACCATCGCGGACCAAAAGAGCGCGCGCCTCTTTATCTCCCTTCAGAGCAAACCGTATCTTCTCTGAAGTGGACATTTTCTGGACTTTCTGAAACAAGGTTTCCTCTTGTTCCTCAGACCCGCCATGCACCATTTCACCACCCAATCTCTGCTTACCGGCACATTTCCTGTTACATTTGCCGATTCGAAGATTCGCGCCTGGAGCACGCTCTTTTCAGTACCCTTGTTTAAATCACATAAACAAGAAGGGCGGGATTGTCATCAGTCATCCCGCCCATATCATTATTTACGAATTAGGGACAAACGCCTCAAGCAGATGCTTGCTTGGCGGCCTCGATGATCTTTTCCTGCAACTGCCCGGGGACTTCTTCGTAATGGGAAAATTTCATGGTGTACATTCCGCGACCGGCGGTCATGGAGCGCAGATCGGGAGCATACTTGAGAACTTCGGAAAGAGGCACGTTAGCTCGAATGATCTGTTTCTTCCCCTTGGTTTCCATGCCCAAAACCCTGCCTCTTCTGGAATTCAGATCCCCGATCACATCCCCCATACAGTCGTCCGGAACGGTGATTTCAAGCAGCACCACCGGTTCCAGAAGGGTCGGCTTGGCTTCCATCACCGCTTTCTTGAATCCCATCGAACCCGCTATTTTGAAAGCCATTTCCGAAGAGTCGACCGGATGGAAGGAGCCATCGACCAGATACACCCGAAAATCAACCACCGGATAGCCCGCAAGGGCACCTTCCGCGGAGGCTTCCACGATTCCCTTTTCAACAGCCGGAATGTATTGGCGAGGTATAACGCCACCCACTATCTTGTCGACAAATTCGAAGCCTTCGCCCCGCTGGAGGGCCTCCATTTCGATCCAGCAGTCGCCATATTGGCCGCGGCCTCCAGACTGTTTCTTGTATTTGCCTTGCACCCTGGCTTTGCCTTTAATGGTCTCCTTGTAAGGCACTTTGGGTATGTGCAGGTTCACCTCTACGCCAAACTTTCTTTTCAGCTTTTCGCAGGTAGTCTCAATGTGAATTTCCCCCATACCGGAGAGGATCATCTCCTTGGTTTCCTCATTCCTTTCCAGTTTGAGTGTCAGATCTTCTTCCATCAGCCGGGACAAAGAAGAGAAGATCTTTTCTTCGTCGCCCTTACTTTTCGGCTCCACAGACAGAGAATAAATAGCGGGGGGCAATTCCACCGGCGGATATGCGACCGGATTCTTCTCGTCACAAAGGGTATCCTCGGTAGTCGTCTCCTTCAATTTGGCCACCGCAACGATGTCTCCCGGACCGGCTTGTTCAATGCTTTCCTGAGACTTACCCTTAAGCTGAAGCAGCTGCCCAAATCGTTCCTTGGTGTCTTTGGTTGAGTTGTAAACGGTTGAATCGGGGTGCAAAGTCCCGGAAAAGATTCTCATTACCGAAAGCCGCCCGGCATAAGGATCGCTTATCGTCTTAATCACCAGAGCACTAAAAGGTGCATCGGGGCCGGGCTCTCGCTGAACCTCGGCATCGCCCCTCGGCACCCTTGCCGTCTTTGGCCCGCGATCCAGAGGGGAAGGCATGCACTCGACGATCAAGTCCATGAGAGGCTGAATTGCAATGTTGAGGTCCCCCGAACCACAGGCCAGCGGCACCAGCTTGCCGCTCACCACCGCGTGACGAAATCCCTGCCTGACTTCCTCCGGGCTCAGTTCACCTTCTTCCAGGTATTTCTCGAGCAGCTCGTCCTTTGATTCGGCAACATGTTCGACCAGGCTCTCCCAATGCTGACTCAATTGATCCTGAAGCTCCGCCGGAACATCCTGCTGCTCAAACTGACCGCTTTCCCCTTTTGTATAAAGGTATGCTTTCCCGGTCAGTACATCGACGATGCCTTTGAAGTTTTCCGCCGCACCGATTGGAATTTGCACCGGCACACACGAAGCCCCAAAATTGCTTTGAACGTCGGCCACGGTCTTAGCGAAGTCGGCCCGCTCCCGGTCCATCTTGCTGACGAAAATAATCCGCGGCTGCTGTAATTCGTCGGCAAATTCCCATACTTTTTCAGTCTGGACTCTCACGCCATCGATTGCATCCACTAAAACGATCACGCCATCGGCACCCTGCAGTGATGTTCTTGTTTCAGCAATGAAGTTGAAGTCACCAGGGGTATCGATTAGGGTCAGTTTATTCTTTTTCCAGCTAAACGTGTTGAAAGCGGTGCTAATGGTGATCTTTCGCTTCACTTCCTCAGGCTCGTAGTCCAAAATAGAGGTACCGTCGTCCACCTTTCCCAACCGAGTCGTCACACCGGCATCGTACAGCATGCACTCGGCCAAAGATGTTTTCCCGGCACCGCCATGGGAAATGATGGCAAAAGTTCGAACCTTTGCGATGTCCTCTTTCATATCTCTTCCTTTCTCGAGCTCTGAACCGGCATTATCGGGATGTGCATCGATATCTGGCAGTCACTATAAAATTGCGCCGCAAAAAACTAGTCCAGATATCTAGCGATTTTTGCCCCTAAGTCTCAGCACTCTGCTTACTGGATATGGTGTACCAGCTGATGAGAGACGCTCGTTATTGCCGGCATTTGGGATCAACCAGTATGACTGACCTGAGAAAACGCAAGGCTGTAAG
>JAVEVM010000310.1:0-5207 GCA_034005055.1 Desulforhabdus sp.
GATGATTGAACTTCACGTGGGCATCGGCTTCTATCGGATCGGCGTGAAATGGGGCTGGATCAAGCGAACCAATCGCCGATTTTTCCAGGGCATTGAAAAAAAACTGACTCTAACCTTCATCGTTATCGGACTGATAAGCCTCTTTACTTTCTACTTCCTCGTCAAGGCAGCTGTTTAAGACACGACGGCTTAATCCGTTTACATCCATGTTTTGTTCAGCGCCAAGGAGGAGCAATTGGATACGCTTTACACAGATTTGCTCTGCATCGGTGCAGGGCTTGCCGGAGAAAGGGTGGCTGTTGAAGCTGCCTCCCAAGGGTTTAAAGCCACTTGCCTGAGCATTGTACCGCCCAGGCGGTCCCATTCCTCCGCAGCCCAGGGCGGGATGCAGGCTGCGCTGGGAAACGCCTGTATGGGAGAAGGCGACTGCCCGGACATTCACTTTGCAGATACCGTCCGGGGGTCGGATTGGGGCTGCGACCAAGCAGTAGCCCGCCTATTTTCCGAAACCGCACCAATGGCGGTCCGGGAGATGGCCTTCTGGGGAATCCCGTGGAACCGCGTGGTAGCCGGCAGGAGTACCTATTTCAAGGCCGGACGGCAGTACGAAAAAGTCGAGCTCGAAGAAAAGGAAGGCTTGATCACGGCCAGGGATTTTGGCGGAACGGCCAAATGGCGAACCTGCTACACTTCCGACGGCACCGGCCATACCTTGCTTTTCACTATGGACAATATGATCGTCAAGCTCGGCGTGACGGTCCATGACCGGGTTGAAGCCATCTCGCTGATCCATGACGGGCAGAGCTGCATGGGCGCTGTGGCGCGCTGCCTCAAAACGGGAAAACTGCGAGTCTATCTTGCCCGCGCCACACTTATTGCCACCGGCGGCTATGGTCGACTTTACCGGGAAACAACCAACGCGGTCATAAACGACGGCGGTGGAGCCATCATTGCCCTCGATACCGGTGTTGTTCCGTTGGGCAATATGGAGGCAGTGCAATTTCATCCAACCGGTATTGTTCCCACCAATATTCTGGTCACCGAGGGATGCCGCGGAGACGGTGGAACTTTAAAAGATGTAAATGGCGATCGCTTCATGCAGATCTATGAACCGGGCAAACAGGAGCTCGCCTCGCGCGACGTGGTATCCCGCTGGATGATGCATCACATCCGCCAGGGCATGGGAGTCAAGAGTGCTTACGGCGATCATCTGTGGCTGGATATTCGGCATTTGGGGGCACACCATATCAAGACCAAGCTGCGGGAAGTAGAAGAAATCTGCCATAAATTTCTCGGCATCGACCCCGTCACTCAGATGATACCGGTCCGTCCGGCTCAACATTACAGCATGGGCGGCGTACGTACCAATAAGGACGGCACAGTGTACGGACTAAAAGGCTTTTTCGCCGCCGGTGAAGCGGCCTGCTGGGACATGCACGGTTTTAACCGACTCGGCGGCAACTCTTTGGCAGAAACAATCGTTGCAGGAAGAATTGTCGGTGAAAAAATCGCTGAGTTCTTACAGGGCATGGAGACTGATTTCAAAACTTCATGCGTCCGATCAACCGTGCGCAGGGACCGGGAACGGATCGATAGAATCATCGACGGCAAAGACGGAAAAGAGAATCTTTATGAACTGCGCAACGCCATGCAGGATGAGCTCATGGAGCGAGTCGGCATATTCCGCACAGGCGAGAATCTGAAGCGAGCAGTGGAAAATCTGCAGGTCATCCACGATCGGGCTCGCCACATTGGGATTCGCAGCAGCGGTCCGGGAGCCAATCCTGAGCTTTCATTGGCGCTGCGCTTCAGGGGGATGGTTAGACTTGCCCTGTGTGTGGCCTACGGCGCCTTGATGAGAACTGAAAGCCGTGGCTGCCATGCCAGGGAAGATTATTCGGAACGCAACGACCGGGATTGGCTGAGAAGGACGTTGGCCACCTGGAAAGAGGGTGAAGCGCTGCCGACACTCACCTATGAGCCTAATTCGAAAATCTGGGAGATCCCCCCGGGAGAAAGGGGCTACGGCTCCTGCAAAATCATTTGTTCGCAAGACCCTGCAGTTTGCGGCATTACCGAAGATCTGCCGGAGCATAATTAGCATGGAGTGCGCTATTCGATATCAAGACTCGTCAGGGAGAGGTTAGTCATGGAAAGGATTCTAAAATTCAACATCTTTCGGTACACCCCCGTAGATCCGGAATCCACTCCGCATATGCAGTCCTTTCAGTTGGAAGAGACAGACAGCATGACCCTTTACATCGCCCTAAACCACATTCGCGAACAGCAGGATCCGAGCCTGCAGTTTGATTTTTGCTGCCGCGCCGGCATCTGCGGCTCCTGCGCCATGCTGATCAACGGAAGACCGGATCTCGCCTGCCATACCAAGACCAAAGATCTTCCTTCGGAAATCACGCTGATGCCTCTACCCGTATTCAAGCTGATCGGCGATCTTTCGGTTGACACCGGCAGCTGGTTTCGCGGCATGAATGAAAGGGTTGAATCCTGGATCCACACGGATAAGATTTTCGATCCCGAAGCTCCGGAAGAGCCGATGACCAACCAACTGGCCGAAGAAATTTACGAACTGGAGCGCTGTATCGAATGCGGTTGCTGCGTGGCCGCTTGTGGCAAAGCCAACATGCGCGAAGACTTCATGGGAGCCGTGGCCTTTAACCGCATCGCCCGATTTATGTTAGATCCTCGCGATGAAAGAACCAACACAGAATATTTTGAATTGGTCGGCACTGATGAAGGCATTTTCGGCTGTTTGGGACTGCTCGGCTGCGAGGATGTGTGTCCCAAGGATATTCCCCTTCAGGACCAGCTGGGGACCCTGCGACGCAAAATGGGTTGGAATGCGGTTCAACATCTGTTCAGCCGAATCATCTCGCGGTGATGCTCGATTAAGCAATTGGAAACAAGGCGATTTTGCAGCTTGTTTAAAAAATGCCTTTCGGCGGTATAGCTGGAGCCCGTATGCTCAAGTTGATATGTCCGGCTTTTCACGATTAGTAGACAAGTTCTGCGATTATCGGGGCAGAATCACCTTTAATTTTGCCTGGATGAGCTCATTGTGCGTGAGGCGCAGGAGGGTGCCCAGTTTATGCGCTAAATAATCCTCATGTGCATCCAGCTTTCCATCCGTGTAGGCGATTCGCCAGACCATTTCAATGACCTGCAGTTTTTGTTCGGTGGTAAAATGCTGGTTGATAAGATTCGTGAATCGCCAAATATCTATACTATCTTCCCGTTTCCGGTGTGCAGCATCGATGAGCGAATCAGCCTCATCATCGGACAGTCGATACTCCTGCCTGAGTATATCCATGATCCTTTTTTTTTCTGCTCTGCTGAACTTGCCATCAGCGGTCGCCATCTCCAACAACAAGACACAGGCGGCAATAAGAGCTTGACGGGGGTTTTCTTCCGTGTTGTTTGCCGAGCCTTGGGTAATTCTCTCCACCAAATTCTTCAACAAGTCGATCATTTCTCTTCCTCTTTTCGGGCTGAGTATGCCCGCAAGATCCAGCCCGGGACTGATCAAGAGTGCGGACTTCGAGGTTCCAATGATGCTGAATGATACCTCAAGCCAATCTTGGCAGGGCATCAAGATACCAAAAAATAAGCAATCGGATGCTTATTTTCCATCATCTTACCACATTGTCACGCACCATATAAAGCCGGAAGGCATTACATAGAGCGGCCAACGGCCCCCATACCGCGGGGCGGTGGCACCATTGTTGCCCCGTGTACCAGTCGTCAATGGGACATTTGGAAAAGAGCAAGGGATTGACCACCCTCATGGGTGCTAATTAGTCTATTTTTCAGGTGACGGGACTGGGCCATGAATCAGAGGAAAATAGGCTATTATAAAAGACTAAAGTGGAAAATCAGGATCACTACCCTAGGAGCTTGCCCGAGAACTGTCATTCGAGCCGAAGGCGAGAAATCTTGTGCTTGCAAGTGGCTGATTTTACGGATTTCTCACTACGCTACGCTCCGTTCGAAATGACAAAAGAGGCATTCTCGGACAAGCTCCTAGGGTTTTCGCTGGCCCCTGCTGACGCTGGGAATCAGTGCATATCATGAGTTCAAAGTGATGCGGTCATCAAAGAAAAGGGCGGATGGATAAAAGACTTATTGGCCGAGGAGGATGTAGTCAATAGATAGGATCGAGCACCATGTGGAGCGTGCCAGGAAGCGAGTAACGCAGAAAACCTCGTTCAATGGTGCCTGGATCATCCTCGGTTAACATTCCGGGCTGGACGCCAACACTCCACGCCGTAATGGCCGTATTTCTCTGCCGCATCATTACCTGGGAGGATGTACAAGGGTGTGTAGCTTTTGACGTGGTCGGTCTACTATACGCGGCGCCGCCTGCACCGTGGACGTGGGTCTCGCCCGCTGAACGGTCAGTCAACTCCTGCTTGTCGCTCCCATCTTGAAGGACGGAATTGATGGCAACCAAACGTATAAACGAATACCGCGGGTTGCGCCAATACATAGTTTTTATCTTGTGCGTGGCGGCGGCCATCCCTCTGGCAACCATCGGCGGAGGCATCTATTACGAGTATCGCAAGTCCATCAGCGAGAAAGTAAAGACCCAGCTAACCTTCATTGTACAGCACCATAAGGAATCCATCGACCGGTTCCTGTCCGAGATAAGCGCCGCCATGCGCGTGATCACGGACTTGGAGCCGCTGCAGACGGTTAGGCAACAGGCAGCTCTGCAGAACGTTTTTAACGCTCTACAAAAGGAGTACGATTACGCCTTCGAAGATATGGGCGTCATCGATTCTAAAGGCGATCATCTCGCCTACGTCGGCCCCTATGACCTGCACGGCAGAAATTACAGCACCGCACCATGGTTTACGGAAGCCATGGAAAAAAAGATCTTCATCAGCGACGTCTTCCTTGGCTTTCGCCAGGTGCCGCACTTCATCATAGCGGTCAAAAGCGGGAAAGGAGAGAGCGCGTGGATTTTACGAGCGACCATCAGTGCCGCCAAGTTTGGGCGACTGGTGGAAAATGTTCGTCTTGGGCGCACCGGAGAAGCTTTCATCATTAATAAGGAAGGCGTCTATCAGACCCGCTCGCGCATGGGCGGCAACGTCATGGAGAAAACTGACCCCGACTTCATTGATGTCGCTCCTTTTGAAGGCGTGAAGTTATGGCAGGTGGACAGAAAGGGACTGCAGGTACTCAGG
>JAVEVM010000311.1:0-5186 GCA_034005055.1 Desulforhabdus sp.
TGGTCCACAACGTGAAGATTGGCTAGGGGAGCTTTGACATATTCGGCAAAAGCGCCATCCCAATCCTTAATACCGATGACTTTGCGGTCAGGGCAGTGGCGCTGATTGCCTGCTTCGCACCAAGAGCATTGACCGCATCCGCAGTTGATCTCGCTAACCACTCGCCTACCCTCCAACTGGGGATTTCCGGGTGATTCCTCAACGGTGCCGACGAATTCATGGCCGGGCGTCCCTTCAAACTGGTGGTATCCCTCTAAGAGCTCAACGTCAGTATTGCAGATTCCAGCCATAAGCGGTCTCAACACTACTTCATCTGCGGCCACCTCAGGGCGGACCTTGTCCACAAAGCAAATGGATTGATGCTTAAAGCCCACGGCCTTCATTGTTCTTTTCTCCACCCGGAGACCGCCGGGAAGTCTTGGAATGCTGTGCCTCGATCGGATAAATTCTATAACATTGAAGGCTCTCAATGTCTAATTTGCAACTTCGTTCCTGCTACTCTCACCATCAGCTGTCGCTTTTATCTTCTGTCGGATGAAATGTTTTTTGCAGGTGTTATATTGAAGCAAACGGATTAGGATCTTACTGCCGCTAAGGACGATGAAGAAGCCGACTCACCAACATGGAGCATGGTAGCTTGACCCATCCGCTGCAGGATTCCGCACGAAGTCGTCCACGGGATGGAAAAGACCGAAAGGAGGTCTGATGAAAGTCAACAAGGTATTGGCTATTCTTTTAATTTTCGGTGCTGTGGCCTGCTCCAACTCTCATAGCAGGTCTTTTCGAGATACACCCGTCGTTAAGGTCATAGAGCGATACGCACCGGCAGTTGTCAATATCAGAACAGAGACGGTGCTCGATTTGAAGGAGCTTCCGGAATGGGGCGAATACGGAAGCGAACTGGACAGGTTCCTTAAAGATTATTTCGGCCGGGCGTATTCAAAAGGAACATTGAAATACAAAAGCATAGGCTCGGGTGTTATCGTCAGCAGCAAGGGATTCATCGTCACAAATGCCCATGTGGTCTTGAAGGCCAAAAATATATACGCCGTCCTGAATGACGGGACCATCCTGGAAGCTGAGGTGATCAAGGTCAGCGGTCCCGACGATCTGGCGCTAATCAAAGTCAATCTTCCCAAACCCGTAGTTAGTCCGAAACTGGCTAATTTTGCCGACGTCATGATCGGGGAAACAGTTATAGCGATCGGCAATCCCCTGGGGCTGGAAAACTCGGTTACCGTCGGGGTAATCAGCGGCAAAGACAGGGATTTCTCCAGCTCGCGCTGCGTTTATATCTGCTCCGGTCTGCTGCAAACAGATGCTTCCATTAATCCCGGCAACAGCGGTGGAGCGTTGCTCAATCTCGACGGCGAGCTTGTGGGGATAAATCTGGCTGTCGTACAAAACGCTCAGAACATTGGATTTGCTATACCGGCCAGTAAGATTGAAAATCTCCTGAGGTAGCGGGGCAGATAGGAACAGTTCAGTTCAAACTGGCGCTCGTTCGTTTGGGTGATTATGGAAATTCAAAGTACAAACATGCATGGAGGAATATGATGGTTGAATTCACTTCGGATTATCACATGGACCTGGAGAGGCTTTCAGACAGTCAGAAAGTGCGAGCCATTCGGGCAAACGGAGTTTATGAAAAGATTTGTGAGGAGATGGGTTTGCGAGTCTGTGCCTGGCAAAGCTTCAGCGCCTGGCAGGAATTTGTCGACGAGAAAATCGGCGAGTCACGGTTGAAGGAGCGAGCCAGGGACGATTTGGCTCAGTTCTCAAAAACCTTTGGCAAATATCTTATCGTAGAAAAGGAAGATCCCAAGCAAGACGAGAGAGAGACAAAAACAAAAGAGCGGGCAAAGCAGGCAAATAAGATTTATAAAGCCGTATGCGATGCCACCGGTCTCTCTACTTGTTTTTTCAGCAACTTCTCGACTTGGCGGGAATATGTAGAAGGGCATATGGATGAGTCCGAATTCCATGAAAAGGCCAAAGAAGAAGTGAAAAAAATGCTGCTTGAAGAGAACGGGCCCGCCGAATAGATAGTCCGGCTTGGGTTCTTTTGTGAGCCTACTTTGAATCGGGAGACTTTTTGCTTGTGGCCGGCCGCAGCCCCGTTCAACTGTTCGATGACACGATGGACCGCACAGGAGTTGGCGGCATCTGGGAAGACCTGTAAATGCTCCCTATATCCGGCCTTCGGTTTTCATACTAGGCGAAGAATCGGTGCTCTGCGGCTTAACCGCTTAAACCCACTTCTTTTTTCTAAAATAGACAAGCATTGCCATTCCGATCAGCGCCATGACAATCAGCACGACGAAATACGCCCAGCGCCACTCAAGTTCAGGCATGTAGCGAAAATTCATCCCGTAGACTCCCGCAATGAATGTCAGCGGGATAAATATCGTAGCAATGATAGTCAGCACTTTCATGACTTCATTCATTTTGTTGCTAATGCTTGTCAGATACAGATCAATCATGCCTGAGACCATTTCTCTAAATGTCTCCAGGGTATCAATCACCTGCATCACATGATCGTAGACATCGCGAAGATAGATCACCGTGGTTTCTTGAATGAGAGCGGATTCTTCCCGCTCCATTTTGTTGATGATCTCTCTCAGAGGCCATGCGGAACGGCGCAGAAATATCATCTCCCGCTTAAGCTCATGGATGCCACGTAGGATCTCATTACTGGGCTCAGCAACCAGTTGCTCCTGCAAGTATTCTATTCTTTCCCCGACTCGTTCGAGTACGACAAAATAATGATCGACAATTGCATCAATGAGTGCGTAGGTGAGATAATCACTTCCATATCGGACGATTTTTCCCTTTGTGCTTCGCATTCGCTCGCGGATGAGATCAAAAACGTCACCCTCTTTTTCTTGGAAGGAGATGACCAGCCCGGGTCGAAAGATCAAGCTCACCTGCTCCGCCATTAGCTCGTGATGCTCTTCAATGTAGAAGAACATCTTCAAGACGACAAAAATGTAGTCTTCATAATCATCCATTTTGGGACGCTGGTCGGTATTGAGAATATCTTCCAAGGTGAGCGGATGCAGGCTATAATGGTTGCCGATTTTTCTTATGGTCTCTATCTGATGAATTCCATCTACGTTGATCCACTTGGTGGTCCGGGCGTCTTCCAGGGAAAAGCATTCTTCAATGGTCTGGACCTCTTTTTCATGATAGGAGGCTTCATCGTATTTTATCAGCGTAATCTTGGTCTTTTCAGTTTTCTTCTCGCCAATGTGAACTAATGTCCCCGGTGCAAGTCCCGGCTTTTTCAATCGTCTTCTGAAGAACTTGGACATAATCTGCACCTCGTGTGAGAACCTGTCTGAAAATACCACATTTCGCCCTTCCCGCAATCGTAAAAATCAGCAATCAGCGGCAAGGTTCTATCCAGGCGACTTGCATCGGCTTTCATGGCATATGAACTTCTTAATAGCCTCAGTGAGAGCAAAAGCTGCATCCAGTTCTTCACCGTTGAGAGTCTGCAACCTGATGAGATCGTGCGGCGGGATGACGGTTTGAAGTTTACGGCACAGATAATTGACGCAGATGACATCACGCGCTTCCAGGCAACAACCTTCGCGGCCCAGGAAATAACAGCTGTCCGTTTGAAAGCGATGTTCGGGAAGACGTATTCCCAGCAGCAAATTCGTCAACAGCAAAACCGGGTCGTATTTATCTTCAATTCCCCTTCCGCAGCAGCTCCCTCCGTCCTCATCTTCACAAAACCTGCAGATCGAGACGATACCCAGATCGAACATTGCCTGTCGCGAGGCAGCTGTTTTCATCTGCAGATCTGCTAGAAGCTCGCTTATGCGACGGTCGCCGCGCAGGCTGTCGCCCAAGGTTGCCAAGAGCTCGTGAGCAATACGGATCTTTTCCCGAATTGACTTGCGAATGATGGTAGTATCATTGGAGCTCAATTTTTGTCCTCGTGCTGTGAGAATGGTTCTGGATATATGTGGCAGGCTTCGGCCAACCCCTGGCAGCAGAAAAGAAGCGCTGTTTTGTGATGCAGGTCAAATAGGTATTGGGGCCGAGAACTCTGCATTCCCGGCCCTCCCCCCTTACAGGCAGGCTTTCTTTCCTCCTGCATCGCGGGTCTGCCTGACTCACAAGCAATTTGCGTGCCAGCTTCACAAGTTAACAGAACCTTCTGATTCTAAAGCTAACATATTAGAAACTAAAGCTCTTTACTCTAACGACAATTCCCAGAGTGGGAAAACAGAGAAGCCGGGCTTTCCTCCCTAGACAACCAAGTTGACGCTGGAGACACGAAACGCGCTTTGGAACAAGCGTTGCGTAACGTTGCCGGAAACGTCCATTTGGTAGGCGGATCGTTGTGTTCAACAAAACCCGGCCTTCCCAGAAAACTTATCAGATGCCCAAATTTTCGTTCACCAGCACGACTTTGACTCGCCCCTTGGGGAATGATTTTTCCGTGACCGTCCAGTGATTGCAGATTCGCTCGGGGCTCTTGCATTCCTCACAGTATGAGGTCTTTGCACAGGGGGTTTTTTTATCAAGTCGTATGGCATTGGTAGGCGCCGCATATTCCTTAATTCGCATCATTGCCTCTTCCAGATCAGGAACGATCTTGTTCCTCCCCACCAACACGACCACATGTCTGGGACCGAAGGTAATGGCCGCAACACGATTGCCGATCATATCGAGGTTGACCAGCTTACCGGTTTCAGTCACCGCGTTCGTGCCGGTTATGAAAAGATCCGTCAGTAAAGCCTGGCGACGACGTGCCATCACCTCCTCGGGAGAAATCGTCTTGTCATACGTGTCAAGGACTTCAAGGTCAGGGTGGTCCTTTAAGACATCGTACAGCCCCGAAGCGATGAAGGTCGTGGAGCCTCCCCAGGAGACGCTTTTGGCCCCGGTTTTTGGCAGTATTTCTTCCAGCACGATCTTCTTGGCTTCATTTCCGCTGTCGGCGAGGAAAACTTCGAAGTTATTCTCCTCCAGAGCCGCCTTAAGATCTTTGAGGCGTAGCCGCCAATAGTTCTCGATTGGCTTATCCATTTTGTACCCCAATATGAAAGTAACGGTTGATTACAAAGAGAGGCCGATCTGACAACGCTATCACTCATAATGGAATTTGGACTCTTTGACAACAGGGCGGTTCTGAAAATTCAATGATTCGGATTCTTCGTAAAAAAGTC